>NZ_CP121694.1:3170000-3470000 GCF_035573695.1 Metallumcola ferriviriculae
TTCAGTGCTCTACCTCCACAAATCTAACCAGAGGCTAGCCCTAAAGCTATTTCGGGGAGAACCAGCTATCTCCGGGTTCGATTGGCATTTCACCCCTACCCACAGGTCATCCACCAACTTTTCAACGTTGGTTGGTTCGGGCCTCCACGAAACATTACTTCCGCTTCACCCTGCCCATGGGTAGATCACCCGGTTTCGGGTCTACGTCAATAGACTAATTCGCCCTATTCAGACTCGCTTTCGCTTCGGCTCCGTACCTTATGGTACTTAACCTCGCCTATTAACGTAACTCGCTGGCCCGTTCTACAAAAAGTACGCCATCACACTTTTAACGTGCTCTGACTGCTTGTAAGCATACGGTTTCAGGTTCTATTTCACTCCCCTCCCGGGGTGCTTTTCACCTTTCCCTCACGGTACTCTTCTCTATCGGTCGCTAAGGAGTATTTAGCCTTGGGGGGTGGTCCCCCCGGATTCCCACGAGGTTTCACGTGTCTCGTGGTACTTGGGATGCTCTCTCACATTCAAAAACTTTCGCCTACAGGACTATTACCTCCTATGGTGGGCCTTTCCAGACCTCTTCGGCTAGTTCTTTCCTGCTAAATGAGAGTCCCGCAACCCCCGTTGGGATGTGAGAAGTGGGATGTTGGAGGTGCGATTATTCTGCAGTCCTTTTTGACCCTTTTAGGGCCTTCTCTTTTGGGCCTTTTGACCCCAAAGATCTGCAAAAGCTCTCACTTCTCGCTTCTCACCTCTCACCTCCCAACGGGTTTAGGCTGTTTCCCGTTCGCTCGCCGCTACTAGGAAAATCGAGTTTTCTTTCTCTTCCTCGGGGTACTTAGATGTTTCAGTTCCCCCGGTTCGCCCCGCTATGCCTATATATTCAGCATAGGGTGACAGAGGTTTGCTCTGCCGGGTTTCCCCATTCGGACATCTCCGGATCTACACTCGCTTGCAGCTCCCCGGAGCTTTTCGCAGCTTACCACGTCCTTCTTCGCCTCTTAGCGCCTAGGCATCCACCGTATGCCCTTCGTAGCTTGACCTTCTTACTTTACTTCTTCGCCTTAGGTTTTTGGATCCTAAAACAACTCAATTCTTACTCAATGAATTGTTTCTTTTCCTTTACTGTGCAGTTTTCAAAGAACTTTTCTTCCCTTTGTTAAAAGAAACTTCTTGACTCTTAATTCAAGAAGTCCTTCAAAACTAAACAGCGGATTTTCTCTCTTAAAGCCTAAATCGACCTAGGAGTATTTCTTTTCTCCTTAGAAAGGAGGTGATCCAGCCGCACCTTCCGATACGGCTACCTTGTTACGACTTCACCCCAATCACTAGCCCCACCTTCGGCGGCTCCATCCTTCTCGAAGTTCGAGGTCCGACTTTCGAGGTGCGATTTCTCCTGTCTTCCTTTAGGGTCTCTTGGGTCTTCTCTTGCTTTTTTCTTTTCTTTATCCTTGACCCTCAAGACCAGCTTGAACTCGCACTTCTCACTTCGAACTTCCAACTTCGAGAAGGTTAGGTCACCGACTTCGGGTGTTGCCAGCTTTCGTGGTGTGACGGGCGGTGTGTACAAGGCCCGGGAACGTATTCACCGCAGTATGCTGACCTGCGATTACTAGCGATTCCGACTTCATGCAGGCGAGTTTCAGCCTGCAATCCGAACTAAGAACTGCTTTTTGGGATTGGCTCCACCTCGCGGCTTCGCTACCCTCTGTACAGTCCATTGTAGCACGTGTGTAGCCCAGGACATAAGGGGCATGATGATTTGACGTCATCCCCACCTTCCTCCGGTTTGTCACCGGCAGTCTACTTAGAGTGCCCAACTTAATGATGGCAACTAAGTACAGGGGTTGCGCTCGTTGCGGGACTTAACCCAACATCTCACGACACGAGCTGACGACAACCATGCACCACCTGTCTCTCCGTCCCCGAAGGGAACTCCCTATCTCTAGGGATAGCGGAGGATGTCAAGCCCTGGTAAGGTTCTTCGCGTTGCGTCGAATTAAACCACATGCTCCACCGCTTGTGCGGGCCCCCGTCAATTCCTTTGAGTTTCAGTCTTGCGACCGTACTCCCCAGGCGGGGTACTTAATGCGTTAGCTGCGGCACTGAAGGGGTCGATACCTCCAACACCTAGTACCCATCGTTTACGGCGTGGACTACCAGGGTATCTAATCCTGTTCGCTCCCCACGCTTTCGCGCCTCAGCGTCAGGGTCAGGCCAGCAAGTCGCCTTCGCCACTGGTGTTCCTCCTAATATCTACGCATTTCACCGCTACACTAGGAATTCCACTTGCCTCTCCTGCCCTCAAGCCAACCAGTTTCCAGTGCCAATCCTGGGTTGAGCCCAGGTATTTCACACTAGACTTGATCGGCCGCCTACACGCCCTTTACGCCCAGTAATTCCGGACAACGCTTGCCCCCTACGTGTTACCGCGGCTGCTGGCACGTAGTTAGCCGGGGCTTCCTCCTCGGGTACCGTCACCTTACACGCTATTGACGTGCAAGACTTCTTCCCCAATGACAGAGCTTTACGACCCGAAGGCCTTCGTCGCTCACGCGGCGTTGCTGCGTCAGGGTTTCCCCCATTGCGCAATATTCCCCACTGCTGCCTCCCGTAGGAGTCTGGGCCGTGTCTCAGTCCCAGTGTGGCCGTTCACCCTCTCAGGCCGGCTATCCATCGTCGCCTTGGTAGGCCGTTACCCTGCCAACTAGCTAATGGAACGCGGGCTCATCCTTTAGCGGGAGCACTAAGGCCTCCTTTACTCAAAATATCATGCGATATCTTGAATGTATCCGGTATTAGCAGCTGTTTCCACCTGTTATCCCGGTCTAAAGGGCAGATTGCCCACGCGTTACTCACCCGTCCGCCACTATCCGTCCCCGTAAGTCTACCGAAGTGTCTTTACGGTTAGAACCGTTCGACTTGCATGTGTTAAGCACGCCGCCAGCGTTCGTCCTGAGCCAGGATCAAACTCTCCTGTTAATTATCTTAAGCTCATTTGAGCTTAATTATCTTAACTTGAAGTTCTCTCCGGCTCCTCTTTGCTTTATTTTCTTACAAAAAGGGTCCGCTTAAATCTTTTGCCTCGGTACTTCAAACGCTTATCACGCTTGGTTGCCGCTGCTTTAAAATTTAGGCTTTAAAACTTTCTTTCCGCTGTTCAGTTTTCAAAGACCTCTCTCGCCGCCGCTTTCGGCGACAAATACTATCTTATCATATTTCTTCCCGCGTTTCAACTGATATTTTCTACCTCGTCTCTCCGCTTCTTCCGCCGCCTCTAAAAGCGACAAAATCTATCCTATCATCTCTCGCCTTACTTTACAACTGGTAGTTTTTGGTCAGTTGCTCTGTTGCGAGAAGGTCACTTGTAGAAGCGACGCTTTGAAATATAGCATATTTTATTAGTCGTTGTCAAGTAAAGCCCTGAATTTATTTCAATGATCGTCATAAATACTGTTTCCCTAATTATATATTGCAATTTTAGTAGAAAATATACAAATCCGGGTGAAAATTTCCCCGGATTTATTTAATCACATTTAGTTTATAGATAACTCCCTATTAAAACTTGATTATCTGTCAGAAATACCAAATAACGAACTGTCCTTGCCCAAATCTAACTTTAAGTAAGTCTCCGGCACATCACCAACGATTACAGTATCAGCAACGGGCACCTGTGCATTTACCGTTATTTCAGAGTTTAATAAGGGTATGATCACGCGTATATCACTGCTCACATTTAAATATATTTTATGCCGAGTCTGGTTAATACCGGCGTCTTCAAATTTATCCTGCACCTTGACCTCCACCGTACCAACAGGAAGCAGCCACAGATTTATACTCGGCCCGTAATTTGCTAACAGGTTACTGCCGGTTATCTGCCCTATCGGTATTTGGATTTTTTGGTTGCGTAACTTTTTTAACTCCTCTTGTATTTTTAAAGTAGCCTTGGTGTTGATCTTATTTAACTGCAGCAGGTTTTGCTGCATATATAATATGTTGCCTTTTTCGTCTTTTTCGATATGCACTAGTTTAGCATAGTCCATGTCTTCAACGACAGCAGACAATATTGCTTCATTTATAGCCTCAGTTGCCCGCCAATTAGCCTCTGCTTCGGCAAAGGCTGTTATGGTGGGAGCAAGTAAGAATTCCAATATAAAAAACGCAGCAAGCAAGGATGCTAAAAAAATCACTAACCAACGAGGCTTCCTTGGCCTATGGTTGCGTTTACGCTTGATGCTCACTTTTCTCCGCCCGAGCATGCACAATCACCTCTCAACTGTAATATATGTAGAAAGTGTTGAAAGGTGAATAGTTTCTGTTAGTCAATGCCTTTTTTACAAAAAGTCAACTCATGCGTCACATGGTACTACAGTCGTTGACTTTTTAAATGATTAGTTTTTCTGCCTAATCGTTCAAGCCAATATTAAGCCAGGCGTAATCGGGCGAAGCGGCGCTTACCCACACGCAGCACCATGCCATCTGCAACCTTCAACTGGTAATCCACGTCCTCAATCTTTTCGTCATCCACTTTCACTGCGCCCTGCTTAAGCATCCGGCGAGCTTCACTGGTGCTGGATGTAAGGTCACAATACACTATAAGCTTAGGCAGCAAAATCTCTCCGTCTTCCAAAACTTCTGAAGTTATCTGCACTTCAGGCATATCATCAGGGAGGTCCCCTTTTTGAAACACTTTTTCGAACTCTTCCTGAGCCTGATCTGCTGCCTCTTCACCGTAATACTGTTTGACTAGCTGCCAAGCTAACTGCATTTTATAATTTCTGGGATTGGCTCCCTGCTCCATATCATCTTTAATTCTTTCAATGTCTTCAAGCGACACTGAAGTAACCAATTCAAAGTATCTGACAATCAAATCATCCGTCAAAGACATAGTTTTACCGTAAATTTCTTTGGGAGCTTCATTAATACCTATGTAGTTACCCAAGCTCTTACTCATCTTTTGCACACCATCTAATCCTTCAAGGATAGGCATGGTAAGCGCCACTTGGGGCTCTTGTCCGTATTCTTTCTGTAATGTTCGGCCCATGAGCAGGTTGAATTTCTGGTCGGTCCCCCCTAGCTCTACATCTGCCTCTAAAGCAATAGAATCATACCCCTGCATTAATGGATAAAAAAACTCATGAATGCTGATGGGCCGGTTTGATTTATATCGTTTGGAAAAGTCATCTCGTTCCAGCATCCTGGCTACAGTTATCTTAGCCGATAGCTCGATGATATCCTGAAACTTCAGTGCTGCCAACCATTCGCTGTTAAAAACCACTCTGGTTTTTTCCGGGTCAAGCACCTTGAAAATCTGTTCCTTGTAAGTTTCCGCGTTAGCAAGCACTTCTTGCTCAGTAAGCTGTTTACGAGTATCAGATTTGCCGGTAGGGTCACCAATTCGGCCGGTAAAATCCCCAATAATAATAATCACCTGGTGCCCCAAGTCCTGAAATTGGCGCAGTTTCTGCAATACCACAGTGTGCCCCAAGTGGATATCCGGAGCAGTGGGATCCAAACCCAATTTAACCTTTAAAGGTTTGTTAGCGCTAATTGCCTTTTCCAATTTTTTCGTTAACTCTTCTTCCGGAATGATTTCCTCCACACCGCGTTTTAGCACCGCCAGCTGTGTCTGCGCATCCTTCATGAATTACCAGCTCCTTTACAAATAGTTTCCCATAAACTCATAAAAATACAAAAAACACTTGTCCACTTTAGGGACGAAGTGTTCCGCGGTACCACCCTAATTGCTGCCATAGGCAGCCACTTTCCACCCGTTAAGGGGGGCCACCCTGTAAGCTCCGAGTGTAATTTCACCTAAAACCTTGACCGGTTTGCAGCAACCACCGGCTCTCTGAATTCAAGATTTTTAGGGTATTGTACCCATCTCCTCACTTACTCACGATATTTTATCACGACTAAAGCTGGAAGTTCAAGCAGTTTTTGTCGTTTTACTAGGAAATCCTTTGTGTTATAATGTTTGGGAAGTGATGTGAGAAATTCCTTTCAAGGAGGCCGCTCATGGCTAAAAAGACAAAAAAGCAAAAACGTAAACTTAATATATTTAGAGTCTTCGTGCTGGTGTTTTTGTTGGTTACCTTTATTGTAGGTGGTGCCGGTGTTGGGTTCGTAATGGGAGTTATTCGTAATCTTCCCGATTACAAACCTCAAGAAGGACCCGATTGGAATTTAACCACCTTCGTATTCGATAGTCAGGCTGCTAAAGTTGCCGAACTTCACGGCAGTGAAAATCGTGTCCCCGTCAATTTCGAGCGAATTCCCCAAGATTTAAAGGATGCCTTTGTAGCGATTGAAGATAATGCCTTCTATGACCACTTTGGTGTCAACCCAATGGCCATAGCCAGAGCTTTATGGGTCAATATGCAGAAGGGTTATAAAGCCCAGGGCGGCAGCACCATTACCCAACAATTAGCTAAAAACGCCTTTCTCAAGAACCCGAAAAAAACATACAAAAGGAAAATACAAGAAGCTCTCTTAGCTATCCAACTAGAAAGAACTTATACTAAAGATGAAATTTTTAATTTTTATTTAAATACTATTTATTTTGGTCACGGTGCTAATGGCGTACAAGCTGCCGCCCAAACCTATTTCGGTAAAAACATTGAGGATCTAACTTTGGCTGAAAGTGCACTGTTGGCAGGTGTTGCTAACGTTCCCGGCCGGTATTCTCCCTTTATCAACATGGAGGAAGCAAAAAACCGCCGCGCCATCGTGCTCAACGAAATGGTTGAACTTGATATGATTAGTAACCAGGACTCAGAGCAAGCCAAAAAAGAACCAATTAAGCTGGCTGATTTACAACAAAAAAGAACTTATAAGTATCCTTATTTTATGGACCACGTCATTGCTGAAGCAGAACGTCTGCTTAAAGAGAATGGTGTGGAAGAAATGCAGCTTTATACCGGCGGTTTAAAAATATATACTACTTTAAATACTGATATCCAAGAAAAAATCGAGGAAGTATACAAAAACCGGGATAATTTCCCGCAAGTGAATACCGAAGAGCCGGTACAAAGTGCCATGGCACTTGTCGACCCCCATACCGGCGCTGTTCAAGGCCTAATAGGCGGGCGGGAACATGTAACTAAAAGAGGACTTAATAGAGCAACACAGCTTAAGCGTCAGCCTGGCTCTTCCATTAAACCCGTAGCAGTATATGCACCGGCTTTGGAAAGTGGTCTTTCCCCGGCGACCGTTGTTGACGATGTCCCGGTAAGCTATCCAATTCCCAATCAGGAAAACTACGAACCAGGAAATTATGACGGTCGTTACCGTGGTTTAATAACCATGCGTGAAGCGGTGCGGTGGTCCGTAAACATTCCTGCTGTCAAATTCCTAGATCAAATTGGTGTAACGACCGGCTACGACTTTGCCAAAGATCTTGGCCTACCGCTTTTAAAAACTGACCGAAATCTCAGCTTGGCACTGGGTGGTTTAACTAAAGGCGTATCGCCTTTAGATATGGCCTCTGCCTATGGCGCATTTGCCAACAAAGGAGTATATATAAAGCCTTACGCAATTACAATGATTACTGACAGCGATGGAAATGTCCTGGTGGAAAATAAGCCGCAGAAGCGCATTGCCATGTCTGAGTCAACTGCATACTTAATGAGCAATATCTTAACAACTGTAGTTAAAGATGCCCAAGGCCGGACAGGTACCGGATGGCGAGCTGCTATCCCCGGTTGGCCGGTAGCGGGTAAGACCGGTACCACTCAATTGACCGGCAGTGAATTTAGAAATGTCGCCGGCAACAAAGATGCCTGGTTCGCCGGCTTCACTCCAGAGCTGGCCGCAGTAGTATGGCTGGGTTATGATGTGACCGATAAGGACCATTATCTCAAGCAGGTTTACGGCGGAAAATATCCGGCATTGATTTGGAAAGCTGTAATGGAAGCTGCCTTGAAGGATGTCGAACCCAAACCATTTGAAAAACCGGGAAACATTATTCAGGTTGCGGTAGATAGTAAATCCGGCCTTTTACCCAGCGAATTAACCCCGGACAAATTTATCCGGACAGAACTGTTTGCCAGAGGAACAGAACCGCAGAAAGTATCTGATACTTGGGTGGAAGCGGAAGTCTGTGCCGAATCCGGCAAACTGCCCTCGCCGTTTTGTCCTGATGTTATAACAGGAGTATTCCTCAAACGGCCCATTCCATACACCGGTAATAAGAAAGTAGAGGATGCTGAGTTACAGGTGCCCACTGAAGTGTGCGATGTGCACACTAATTCCACAACGGTTTTACTGAGCACCTGTGATGACCCGCGCCACGAAGGTAAAATGGTATTGGCTAATATTCCTGCTCCGGGGCAGGAAGGGGGTTGCCCTGAAGAACTTATAGTCCAACGAGTATTTTCCCCGGGGACCGCTCCTAACAACTACTGTGATATACCGGAACATCAGTTATCCGGTTCAGCGGTCGGTCGACCTCGCCCGGTACCCGGAAACAACGATACCTATCCCGGTAGGGCGGATGATAATAGCCAAGGTAAGGAAAACGATCAACCGACACAAGTACCACCTGCAGAACCAACACTCTTTGGCAGTAGTGCCAAAAGTGAAGACGCCCCAAACGGAGTAAACGTCTCATTGGAATGGAAGGTGGAATCAGATGAAATTTCTGCCGGCCAAGACGTGGTATATTCCATTGAACGGTGGACCGACTCCAGCAGTAACAAATATAACATCGCTCTTACCACGGAAACTAATTGGATTGATGAAAAAGTGTCTTCGTCAGATGTATATTATTACCGCGTGACTACGATTGATGTAAATACTAGTCTTACTTCAAAATCAAACATCATTAAAATACATGTGCAAAATAACTAGTCTAAAAAACACCCAACATTGTTGGGTGTTTTTTAGACCAAGCAGCCACGTCATTGCCTAGTCAGAAAGTATAAGTTCTGGGAGACATAAGTTCAACTAGGCTTCCGCCTACGTCCCAAAGACTTGCACTTGGGGGATTTAATTATCGGCGTCATTAAGCGTTTCCTGGATAAGAATTCGCCGACCGTTAGCAGTATTCAGCCATACTGGTCCTTTAATCCCGGTATCGGTGATACTACCAATGGCATGAGCCCCAGCACTTGGGGGATATTCTGATAGCAGTTCAATGACATCCGTCGCGCAATCCCCACCAACTACCAGAAGTAATAAATTGTCACACGCTAAATTAAACGGGTCAGTTTGAAACCCCTTTAAACCGGCAAAGTTTTGGCGGCAAACTTCCGCCCGCGGCTCAACCAAGCTGATTTCGGCGGGCACCCGTGCTGCTATTTCGCTTACTGCACCAGCTATCCCCCTTCGTCTCGGCATGCAGATGAGGCGTACCCCGCCTAGTGTTAAAACTTCCTGAATCACATCAGTAAAAACTTCAGGCCCTGAACTATCAACCAATGTACTATCCTCCGCGAACCTGCTGCAGAGAATAAGAATATCACCCCGTTTAACACGATCACTTCCCAAAGTCAACTCCGCTGGCAAAAAACCAATGCCTGCGGTGGAAACAAAAATACCATCCATGTCGTTATTTTTTTCAGTGGTGGCAGTTATCAGCACATTTTCCCGGGCTGCCACTTTTTTAAAAGCTGCCAGCAACTTTTCCAAGAAACCTTGGGAAGTTCCCTTTGATGCTACCACGGACAAATTTAACGCCATAGGGAGAGCGCCGGTAACTGCAATGCTGTTTAAAATTCCACATGCAACCTGATGACCAAAATCCCCCGCAGAAAGATTATCTCCACCGCTCCGCGCCGTTTCTGTCTGAAAAACCAGTTTCCCCCCGGCAACACTAAATAAATCCGGTCTAGTTAGACCATGTATATCCTGCCTGTGAAAAGGGTCAAACAACATATTATTATGTACTGACTCCATCGTACCCGCTTCCTCTTCAAATCCACCCACTTTGGCTGCCTCCCACCAAGATAGTTAATCTTACGCAGTTGTCTTCATGCGCACTATTTAATATCTCCATGCGGCCGCTTATTAATAACAAATCAGATAGAAAACTTCTAAGGCCCGGAGATAAATCCCGGGCCTTAATGCGGCATCTGACACGCAGGGGTTGATTTTAAAGTTCTGCGATTAGCGGTTTAGTTTTACTTCGGTGGCGCCGCTGCCACCTTGACGCGCGTCCGCCAAAAAGAACTCCGCTACTTGAGGATGATTTTTAAGCAGCCCCTTTAATGCACTACGCAAGGCACCGGTACCTTTACCGTGGATCAAACGTACCTGATTGAGACCGGCTAAAACCGCATCATCCAGATATTTATCCACCCTTTCCTTTGCTTCGTCAGCCATCAGGCCTCTTAAGTCCAATTCAGGGGCAATGTGGAAACTTTTATCGGACACCAGCTTAACAACGCCGTCCCTATTTTGCTGACCTTGTTCAGAGGTCTCCAACAGCCGAATTTCTGACTTTTTTACTTTAATCTTCATGATACCTGCCTGAATCTGTACTTCATCCTGATTGTCAGGCCCTTCTATTATAAAGCCATTTTGTGCGAGTTTCGGAATATGCACTTCCATACCAGGTGAAATCTGTTTTGGTGCCTTACCAGGTGTCTTGAATCGGTATTTTTCCTTTTGTTCTTCCAGTTCTCGTTCCCGCTCGGCTAGGCCCTTACGCGCCTTTTGCGCCGCTTCAACATTAGCCTGCTCCATCTGCCTGCTGAATTGTTCCCTAATTTTTTTCAACATATCATCTGCTTCTTTATTTGCTTCCTTAATTATCTGTGCAGCCTCATCGTGGGCATCACGCATAATCCTGGTCTGTTGATTGTCCCATTCCAACTCTTTCTCCTTAAGTTGGGATCGGGCAGCAGCTAAATGTCTGCGAATACTTTCCGCTTCCTGTCTTTCCTTGGCGCTGGCCTTTTGGTTTTCTTCCAACCCTTGAATAAGGTCAGCCACTTTTACCTCTTCACCTGTGAGAAACTGTCTGGCTCGACCAACCAAGTCTTCCGGCAGCCCTAACCGGGATGCAATTTCAAATGCATTGCTACCGCCGGGCACACCAATCATCAAACGATATGTTGGCCTAAGGGTCTTTACGTCAAACTCTACTGAAGCATTCTCTACCCCGTCGGTGCTATAAGCATATGCCTTTAATTCGCTGTAATGGGTGGTAGCCACAGTCTTAACTCCCCGCTGATGGAGATACTCTAAAATTGACATGGCCAAAGCGGACCCTTCGGTAGGATCGGTACCGGCCCCCAATTCATCTAACAATACCAAGCTCCGTCCACCCGCCTGCCCTACTATATCAATGATATTTGTCATATGAGAAGAAAAGGTGCTGAGAGACTGTTCAATACTTTGCTCATCGCCAATGTCCGCAAAAATATTTTGGAAAATTGAAATTTCAGTACCATCCTGGGCAGGCAGGTGTAAACCGCACTGGGCCATTAAGACAAATAATCCCACCGTCTTAAGAGTGACGGTTTTCCCCCCGGTATTTGGTCCGGTTATAACCAAAGTGTCAAAATCAAAGCCAAGGTTTATTGTTACCGGTACAACTTTCCCTTCTATTAAGGGGTGTCGACCCAGAATTATATGCACCTTTCCTTGGTTGTTAAGACCCGGGGCACCTCCATCCATCAGTTCGCTGAGACGCCCTTTAGCAAATATCAAGTCCAAACACGCCGCAGCTTCCTGAGAAACGTTTAATTCGGCAGCAAAGGTAGCTACTCGTTCGGTAAGCCGACGTAGTATGTCCTCTACTTCCTTCTGCTCAGCTGCTTCTGTCTGACGCAGCTGATTATTAATCTCAACCACCGACATGGGCTCCACAAATAAGGTCGCCCCACTGGCAGACTGATCATGTACTAGGCCGGGGAACTGGGGTTTGTATTCTTGTTTTACGGGTACTACATAACGTCCATTTCTAATGGTCACTATGGGGTCCTGCAGTAGTTTTTGCGTACCCGGCGAACGAATTATTTCGTTAAGCTTATCTTTGACACGGGCCTGATATGTTCTCGCTTTCTGGCGTAGACTATACAATCTTTCTGAAGCCCTGTCCGCTACTTCACCTTCATCAGTAATACTTTTTGCAAGAATACTTGCCAGAGTGCTAATAGGCACAATCTGCTGGGCCAGGTCTTTTATTAAAGGTAAATCTTGTTCTAATGCCAAACAAAACTCCCGTAAGCGTTTGGTGCCGCGCAAAAAGTCGCCAACCGCGAGCAGGTCCTCCGCCGGTAACACAGCCCCTTTCTGACAGCGCTGCAGTGCAGTGCGGATATCTTTAATTCCTCCAAACGGTGCAGCACCTTTAAGCCGCAAGATATCTCGAGCCTCACTGGTCTCGGTAATTCGCTTTTTCACCAGAGTCAAATTCTCCGCAGGTTTTACCGCCGCAGCCAATTCTTTACCATAATTGGTGGCACAACATTGGGCCAGTTTTGCCATGATTTTATCCAATTCAAGTTTCTTTATAGTTCGGTCGTTCATAACATTCACTCCAAGTTTTCATATCGCCGGCACAATTATATCACACCGCGGTAGTAATGTCCCTTGGTAAACCCTTGGTCACTTGCCTTCTCCAAGGCATCTTTTAGTTGTTCCCCGTCCGCCTGGTCATCCAATACCTGCCGGTAGGCCTTAACTAACCTAACTACCTCACCTGCTTCTTTTTCCCGAGCAAGAATACGCAGCCATTGAACACCCAGCTGCTGAAAACGATGTAAGTCATCTAAGACACATAGCTCCTTCGGATTATGAATATGCATCCGGCAAAACTGGTCTGTTTCCACAGGGAATATCATTTGCATCCGGTCCTTTAATCCCACTCGCTGGTTCTTACAGGGCTGGCTGCATTTATTCGATCCAGCCTTACCACCCATGAGAGCACCTAATGCACAATGTTCGGAAATCATCAAGGGTATCCTCCCGTGTACCAAACACTCTGCCGGTAGGTCAACCCTCATATTTTCTAATTGCCGAAAAGTTAATTCGGGAGACAAAGTGACCTGCGATAAGCCCCATTCTTTTAACAAGTCAGTACTAAAACTGTTAAAGGCATTAAGGGTATAATCGCCAACCAACGGCAAACTTGTCACAGCTTTCGCCAAAGCTATACTCCCCTTGTTACCCACCAGCAGACCATCGGGGTGCCATTCTTCAACCCGCCGGAGGTAATTGCTGATAGTTTGTTCCTGGCCCTCGAACCACAGACGCGGCAGGGCAATCAAAATATTGCACCCGACTTCTTTGGCCATTTTCACTGCCTCTTCCTGCTGCTTTAAAGTAAAGGCAGGGCGTCCGTGAAAGTGTTCGCCCCCAATAATGATACGATCAGCGCCAGCACTTATTGCTGCCTTAGCAGCGTCCAATGACCCTACCTGTACTGCTAGTTTTGGCATATCAGCAACTTTTCGGGATTTGCTTTGTGCGGATTTTTGGAACTCGTGAACTCTTTTCTCAAATATATTGGCTCGAAGATGGGGATTTGCCATAATCTTTCTTGAGCGCCTTTTCAGTTCTTCCACGGCTCGTTGGCGCAGCTTATTGATTTCACTCAACGGATACATTACTTCCCCTCGGATTTCCGCCTCCAGCTCCGCCAATTTGTACGGCGTATTGCCTAAGCGAGAAAGCTGTTCCCGCAGTACCTTCTCAGTAAGAGGTCTTTTACGCGCTGCTTCGCCGATAAATTCACCGCTCACTTCGATGTCTATCCCCTTTTCATCCTTTATAGTCAATGTCATGGGGCTGCCGACGGCAGCCGTAACTCTAAAATAAAGTTTGTTTACTCTTTCTTCCCTGGGAGATGTATATGAACGTTTTGCTTTTTCCATCAATTGAGCATCATAAGTCTTAAAAACCCGATCACCTGCCCTGCCGGCATTTAACTCTAGCAGGACAGTTTCACCCGCAGCCGTGGAGGTAACCTGAGTCCCGTCCCGCAGCATAATATTCCTAATGGTTGTTCCTTCACGTCCCCTAGGTATCCAAACCTCCACACCATCACCTACCGATAAAGGAAGATCCGAGGTCAGCCGAACCCTTCCCTGACTAATCTCCTCAATCCTGCCCAAAAACAGACCACGGTTATTTGGACGATGGTAGCTCATAATGTCCCGGCCCGGGTTTGTATGATAGTAACCGGTAGTAAAGTCACGATTAAATACTTGGCCCATTTCGCGCTGTTCGCCGGGTGCAAGCTCGAAAGTCTCGGGACTTTCTAAGGAACGGTTAAGTGCCTGCCGGTAATTTCTCACTACCACTGCTACATATTCCGGCCGTTTCATCCTACCTTCTATTTTTAAAGCACTAATGCCGGCCTCCACCAATTGGGGCAGCAAGGCCAGGGTATTTAAATCCCTGGGGCTGAGCAGATGATCCCCTTCAGTTTCAACGTTTAGTGGCGTCCCATCCTGTTCCACCAAAGTATATTTAAGCCGACACGGCTGTGCACAGCGTCCCCTGTTGCCGCTGCGTCCGCCAATCATACTACTCATCAAACACTGTCCCGAGTAGCTGATACATAGCGCCCCATGGATAAAGGTTTCAACTTCCACACCGGTGCGCCGAACAATTTTAGCAGTGTCTTCCAATGAAACCTCCCTGGCCAATACCACCCGGTGGATACCAGCCTGTGACACCATCTCAACACCCCTAGAATTATGAACTGTCATTTGGGTGCTTGCATGAAGTTCAAGTTCCGGAAGCACCGTATTAATCGCAAGAAGCAGCCCCATATCTTGTATAATTACCGCATCCACACCGGCATTATAAAGCCAATAAAGATATTCTACGGCACCCTCCAATTCTTGGTCATCCAATAAAGTATTAACGGCAACATAAATTTTGACATCGCGAGAGTGTGCATACTCAATAGCGGCCTGCATTTCCTCACGGTCAAAATTAGCCGCATACTGCCGAGCACTAAAATCTTTGCCACCCAGGTATACTGCATCAGCGCCGTTTTCCACTGCCGCCTTTAATGCTTCAAATGAACCCGCGGGAGCGAGTAGTTCCGGTTGCATCATTCATCTTCCTTCCTTAGTATAGATATGGTAAAAAGAGACGTGCCGAAAAGACACGTCTTATTGATGTAACTATTTATCTTCATGGTCTTAACCTTTCACGGCAAGAGTTTTCCCACTCAAATGCAATTATCCCCTCGTCACCCGAGTAAGCCCGGAGCAGGTAATTATTTCAATTCCCTTAGCTGCCAACGAATCAAGAAATAAATTCATGCCCAAAGAATCACTGGCTATGTGTCCGGCAATAACTACATTGAGGTGATTTTTCTCCGCTTCCTTTCGATGTTTTTCTCCCATGTGCATCCCCACAATAGTGCCCACCCCTGCTTGGGCGAGTTTTTCGTAGGCATCTTCAGAGCCACCGGTACCTCCAGTCATATCTACAAATATTTTACCTGCACGCCTGTCACTGCTGCCTAAAATGATAGTAGGGCCAGCGTTAATTTCCATTGCCTTCTGATATTCCGGAACTCCTTTGAGACCAGTTACCACATCACCCACAGTTTCTGGTTTTTTATCATTGAACAAATCATCTAGAAATTTGCTTACTAAGTTATCCGCCGGCGTATGTACACACATTAAAGGAATGTCAAAAATCTTCGCCGCATCTACGGTACGATTGTGATTAACCGGCATCAACCCCCGTTTAACCTCTCCTATCCGTCTGCTTAGTATTCCCTCGGCAACATTAATGGGGACACCTAAAATATGTAATATATCTTCCTGTAAATGCATTACCTCATGCAGTGCTGCCAGTGCCTTTCCTTCAGGGTGGTGGGCCATAATAAGGTCTATCGGCGTCCCTTTTTCCCGCAGCCTGTCCGCCATAAGTACTTCAGCAGCCTCAATATCGATTCCGGCCAAAATGGTATTAACCTTCCGGCCACTGTCACCGTAGAGAATCCGGGTGTCATTAAATGGGTTACTGAGGTTTTCCTGGTCAAATGCCGCCTTGTCCTCTTCCTTTAAATCCCGATATTTTTTCTCCTGCCTCGCTAACATTTCTTTAATTCCTTTTTCACCGCGATAATCTGCGGCGATGCCCTCATTAATTGCTAATTGATAAATTTCTCCCAGCTGCATGTCAATCATCCTCCCTAATAATTTTTTCTATCTCGGACGCAATGCCTGATATATCTTTAATGCCTAGCAGCAGTTCATGATTCCGGCCAATACCAATCAGAGGAACCATATTCCTAGTGTGCCCTTTTATAGTAAAATCTTCGATATTCCCATGATCGCTAGTTAATATAACCAGGGTAGAATCTAGATCAATCCCATTCACCACAGCCGCGATAAATTCGTCGAGTGTCTGCCAAATTTCCTGTACCCGGTTCCAGTCATCCTTGTGGCCGGCAATATCAGTCTGGAAATATTCAAACACGGTAAAGTCAAATCCTTGACTGATACGTACCAAATTGCGCCCAGCAGCGGTAGGCGATACTAACGGCTCTACATACCCATAATTGCATAAAAGTTGGTTGGTAATATCCTGATAGACCGCATTACCACATTTAAGGTCATTCATTGTCCGCAGTTTTAGGCCTGCTGCTTGCGCGGCATGGGTGGAAACTGAAATGTGACCACTGCCATGCGTAAAAAAAGCTGGGCGGTAAGCGTTGGCAAAGGTTACCGCTTTACCGTACCCCTGTAATTTTAGATAAATATTATCGCGGCTGATAATCCTCTTTAACTTAGCATTTGGTAAACCGTTTAAATGATAACCCAACTCTGCCGGAGCATTAACCCCGGTCCAAATTGCGGCCTGTCCTGTGGCACTTTGAGGTATGCCCTCGACCCCCAACGCAGCATCTATCCCTTTTATCGTCAGCTGCCCGCCAGAGATGGGCATTACTTCCCGATAAAGCTTATGCCCACCCATTAGATGGTTTAAAAAAGGCGTATTTGCTTCACAATAGGGATTGGCCTCACTACTATTATCACCCAAACCTAGCCCATCAATAAACAATAAGATAACTTTCATCTATTTCTCCTCACCGAACCGATACATGTTGATTACCGGCTAAATAAAATCGCAGCGGCTTTTCCACAGCTTTGCTAATACCTATTCTGGTAGTAACGACGACATCCGCTCTCTTTATAGTAATTCCTTCACTTACAAAAAGCTGCTCAGACTGGAGATTGCAGCCATTAATGCCCAAGTTAAATGCCATGGCCTGGGCCAATTTGCCCGGACCGCTGCAAAGCTGCCTCAGCGCAGGTATACCTCGGCGCCTTTGCATAATATCTACACCCTGACGAGGCTCCAAAGCACGAATTAATACCGCGGTAGGAAACCTTTCGAGGTCAGTGGTTATGTTAAAGCAGTGATGAATTCCATAAATCAAATAAACATAGGCATGACCGGCCGGGCCGAACATGGCAGCGTTGCGCTTAGTCTTTCCCCGGGCAGAATGACTTGCATCATCCCCCGGCCCCAAATAAGCTTCAGCTTCCACTATTAAACCCGAGGTAGTCCCCTGCTCTGTTTCATGAAATAATTCTTTGCCCAATAATTCGCGTGCCACTATATCTGCTGGGCGTTGGTAAAACTCCTTGGGAAGCTTAGCAGACATCAAATAATCACTCCAAATATCCCACTTAGTAATTCAATGTACCACTGCTTAATTCCTTTATTTTCCTCCCTTTAACCAAGCGGACACCTTTTTTCTGTCCCAGGCATTTACCACATCCCCAGCTTCCAACCATCCTCTTCTGGCAGTTATGACACCGTAGGCCATTTCACCCAGCCGTACGATATCATGAGCATCGGTATTAATAACTATCGGTATACCCATATCTTTAGCCAAACGCACATGTTCATCGCGTAAGTCCAACCGGTCAGGAGAAGAATTTATCTCCACACCTTTTCCCTCATCCTTCGCAGCTTCCAAAACCGCATTGATATTTACCGCATATCCCGGTCTTCTGCCCAGCAACCTTCCCGTAGGATGTGCCAGCAGATTTACCCAGGGATTAGATAATGCCTTAATAATACGCTTAGTCATCTGATCTTCTTCCATCCGAAACCTACTGTGTACAGAAGCAATCACTATGTCCATTTCCCGCAGCATTTCGTCAGGATAATCCAGGCTTCCGTCTGTTAGAATGTCCGCCTCCACACCGGCAAAAATCCTAAACGGAGCCAATCTCTGATTTAGTTCGTCGATTTCTCGCCTCTGCTCTCTTAATCGTTCAATACTCAGCCCACCGGCGATTTTTAAGGAACGGGAATGATCTGTAATTGCCATATATTGGTATCCCCGTTGTTTAGCTGCCTGGGCCATTTCTTCGAGAGTATTGACCCCATCGCTCCAGCGGGTATGAAGGTGTAAATCACCCTTAATATCATTTAAAGTCACAAGTTCTGGTAAGCTGCCACTTGCAGCAGCTTCCACCTCGCCCCCATCCTCCCTTAGTTCAGGTGGTATATATTGCAGTCCCAGCCGCTGGTAAATTTCCTTTTCGCTGTCCACAGCAATAAGCTCAGCATCTTCCCATACACCATATTCATTTATTTTCAGGCACATTTCTTTAGCAATATGCCTTAATCTTACATTATGTTCCTTTGAACCGGTAAAATGGTGTTTGGCCGTAACAAATTGTTTATCGGTCACTAACCTGAAATCCACCTGAATGCCCAGCCAAGTACGCACGCTCACTTTAGTCTCACCCAGAGCCAGCACCTCCCTCACTTGAGGGTGCCTAGCGAGAATTTCTCCGACCTTTATGGGCTGGTCAGTGGCGATGATAATGTCCACATCTCCAACCATATCCTTTCCACGACGCACGCTGCCGGCAATTTCCAAGCGATTTATTTCTTTAATCTCTTTCATCCCTTTGACTATTTCTTCCGCCACAGATTTAGCCACACCCAGGGGAGTTTCGCCGCTTCCCCGTCGTAATAAGTCTATGCCCCTAAGGATGCTTAATTCAGTCTTACTGCCCATACCCGATAATTTCCTGATCTTTCTTTCTTGAACCAGCTTTTGCAAATCATCTAAACTATCGGGCGCTAACTCTTTATAAATCAGTTTGGCGGATTTCACGCCCACATTAGGTATGCGTACCATCTCTCTGAGAATTTCCGGTACATTGCGCCGTAATTCTAAGTAATATTCACATTGCCCTGTCTCTAAAAGTTCTTTAATTTTAGCCTCAATATTACTGCCGATTCCCGGTACTTCACGCAGGCGACCTTCCTGGTAAAGCATTGTTAGGTCCTCATTAAGACGTCGAACCACTCTGGCGGCCTTTTGATAAGCCCGTACTTTAAATACATTATCCTGGCCGATTTCCAGCAAACCGGCAATATCATTCAGCACCCAAGCTACTTCCAAATTGGTCATTTCACCCATCCTTTACCAAAACAGTCCTATGGTAGTATTCCCGCAAATAATACCGTCCTATTAAAAGAACAAAAAAGATAAAGCGCCGGTGGGCGCTTTATCTTTAGTTTCTGCCTTCCCTCACCATCTTTAAGAGTTCAGCATGTTTTTGTCTCAGTTTTTCAAGTTCATCCGCCAGGTTTAAGGCAGTTAACACCGCTATCTGCCCAGTTTGCAGTGTACTTTTCTCCCCGATTTGGGTCATCATTCTATCGATCCTTGCCGCCAGAGTTTCAATGTACTCCGCCGTCTCTTCACCCCGCACCACATACTCCTGACCGTGAATTTTTACCGCAACCCTACTTTTATTTTGAGACATTTGCCACTCTCCCGGCTAAGCTTCTATACCAAATATTTCTCTACTTACGACAAATTTCCTTCTTTAGCGCAGCTGAGCGTCAAATTTCTTCCGTAATGTTTCTTGAATGCGCTGATGGTGTTGGGATACCTCTTCGTCCGTAAGGGTCCGATCATCTGCCTGGTATTTCATAGAGTAAGCCAGGCTCTGGTAACCTTCGGCTATTTGTTTGCCGGTGTAGACATCAAAGAGATAAGCTTTTTTTAGCAAGTTACCTCCAGCTTCCATAATTGCCGCATCTACTTCCGCCACTTGATAATTCTCGGGAATTACCACAGCCATATCCCTCACCATAGCCGGGAATTTAGGCAGTGCTTGGTAGGTGGGAACCAAATTGACATAATCGATTAACCCGCTCAAATACAGTTCCACCACCGCAGCCCGCTGCTGCAGACCATAATTATCAAGTACATTAGGATGGACCTCGCCAAGATAGCCAATTATACTGCCGCCGGAATTACCACCGCCAACCATAATTTCGGCGCTGCGTCCCGGGTGGAGTGAAGGATAGCGGTCAGTATTTTGAAACCAATATTCTTTAACTCCCAATTGCTGAAGGATTTCTTCCACGATACCCTTGGCATAAAAGAAATCCATTTGTTCCGGTTTGCTCATCCAACCCCGGGCAGCCTCGCCGCTGACCACAACCCCTATATGCTGTCTCTCATCAGGCAAAGGTGTATCTGCCGCTTGAAAAACACTGCCTATTTCAAACAAGGCCAAGTCCGTCTGCCTGCGTTTAAAGTTCTTTGATGCTGTTTCCAATAATCCCGGCAGCAAGGTGGTACGCATCACACTTTGTTCCTCGCTGAGGGGATTTTGTACGACGACATTCTTCCGCCAATTGTGCTCAGCCGACACCATCAATCGATCCATGGATTTAGGACTGATGAAGCTATAAGTTATAATTTCGTTTAGCCCACAGCCGAGAACCGTCTCTGTGACTTTCTTACGCAGTTTTTGCTCCGGCGTGAAGTCCTCTACTTCGGCTCGTCCACCGGCAGAGTTAGTTTTAATATTGTCATAACCATAAAGTCGGGCTATCTCTTCCACCAAATCGATCTCAGCGGTCAAATCGCCCCGATAAGAAGGCACCCGTATCTCCAATAACGCCCCTTCTAATTGCTTAACTTCCAAAGAAAGTGAGGCCAACATTTCCTGCATACGGCCGCCGGATATATCGGTACCCAACAATTGATTGACACGATCGCAACTCATCTGGATAACCGTTGGGGACCATGGCCGCGGGTAGGCATCAACACTGCCCGGTACCACTTTCCCTCCTGATACTTGCATCAACAGCTGTGCCGCCCGATCCGCAGCCATAGCAGAAGCTTCCTTATCAATTCCTTTTTCAAATCTACTTGATGATTCCGAGCGGAGCCCCAGTTTACGCGAGGTACGTCTGATGGAAATCCCCTCAAAATATGCTGACTCCAATAATATTGTTTGAGTCTTCGCAGTAACCTCAGTTTCCAAACCGCCCATAACCCCAGCAACGGCCACTGGCCGCCGCGCATCGGCAATAACGAGCATGTCAGCGTCCAATTCGTATTGATCTTCGTCCAGTGTGGTAATCTTTTCGCCTTGAACCGCCTTACGCACCACAATTCTATGCTCTTCCAGCTTGTCATAATCAAAAGCATGCATGGGCTGGCCCAGTTCCATCATGATATAGTTAGTGACATCCACTACATTATTAATCGGCCTGACCCCAGCAGCGTTCAGTCGATGCTGCATCCACAAAGGTGAGGGACTGATGGTAACATCGGTAATCACCCTTGCAACATAGCGCTGGCACAAATCTTGAGCATCTATACGCACTTTGGCCCACTCATCGGCCGGTGCTAGTGAAGCTTCATCAACTTGAAAATTAGGAAGCTTTATGGCCCCACCGGTAATTGCGGCCACTTCCCGGGCCACATTAAGCATAGACATGCAGTCAGCCCGATTTGGAGTCAGATCCAACACCAAAATATAGTCGTCCAATCCCAATACACTCTTAATATCCTCACCCACCGGCACATCATCAGGCAGGATGATGATCCCTTCTCTCTGCTCCTCCGGGAAGTTTTTCGGGTCCAAGCCCAGTTCTTTAGCAGAACACATCATACCGGCGGAACTCTCCCCGCGAAGCTTTGCCTTTTTTATCTTCGTTCCGCCGGGCAGCACTGCCCCTACCAAAGCCACCGCTACCTTTGCGTCCTCCTGAACATTGGGCGCACCGGTGACAATCTGCACACTCTCTTTTCCCACATCAACCTGACACACCACAAGTTTATCGGCATTAGGGTGAGAAGTTATCTTTGTTATATGACCCACTACCACATTGTCAATGCCCTCGCCGGAATAATCAACTGCATCCACAGCAATTCCTGCTAATGTCAGCTGGTGCGCTAACTCTTTTGGAGATAAGTTTATATCAACGTATTCCTGTAACCAGTTATATGAAACTTGCATGCCAATATCCTCCTTAGAACTGCTGCAAAAAACGCAGATCGTTATCAAATAGTACCCGCAGGTCATCGATGTCATACTTCAGCATGGCGATACGTTCGACACCTATACCGAAGGCAAAGCCGGTCACTTCCTGGGGGTCATAGCCAGACATTTCCAATACTTTAGGATGTACAAGCCCTGAACCAAGGATTTCCAGCCAGCCGGTATTGCTGCAAGCACGGCAGCCCGACCCGCCGCATACACCGCAGGATATATCCATTTCGGCACTAGGCTCGGTAAAGGGAAAGTAGCTGGGGCGCAGTCTGATACGTCGGTCCTGGCCAAACATTCGTTTAACAAAAGTAAGCAAGGTCCCTTTTAAATCACCAAACGTGACATTCTTATCGATAAGCAGGCCTTCAACCTGGTGGAACATAGGTGAATGAGTAGCATCATCGTCCCGGCGATAGACTTTCCCCGGTGCAATAATTTTAATGGGCAGTTGCGGATGCTTCTTCTCCATGGTCCTTACCTGTACCGGTGAGGTATGAGTACGCAGCAGCACTTCTTCCGTTATGTAAAAAGAATCCTGCATATCCCTGGCCGGGTGGTCTTTGGGGATATTTAATGCTTCAAAATTGTAGTAGTCCAGTTCAATTTCCGACCCCTCAGCAATAGTAAAACCCATATTACGGAAAATATCCTCAATCTCGTCCAAAACTTGGTAGAGCGGGTGCCGTGTACCCGAGTTAAACTTACGCCCAGGCAGGGTGACATCTATTTCTTCGGCCTTAAGCTTTTCCTGCTGGGCGGCTTTCTCCAGGTCCTCGCCCTTGCTGCGCAGTGCCGCTTCTAACTGCTCTTTCACCTGATTAGCCAGCTGTCCAATAACCGGTCTCTCCTCAGGACTAAGCTTGCCCATACCGCGTAAAACCTGGGTAAGTTCACCTTTTTTGCCCAAATACTTTACCCGCAGCTGTTCTAGCTGCTCCAAGTCAGCTATCAATTTGAGCTCATTGACCGCTGCCAACCGCATCTGTTCTAACTGTTCTCGCATACTCTAACCTCCACATTCAAGATATCAAACAAAAGCATTTCATGCCTTTCGGCACTTAAAGGTAATGCTTTTGTTTTTACCCAGGGAACCCCTGGTTCCCTAGGTCGCTTCGCTGTGACCCTCCTGCATTTAACATAAGGGGGCATGCCCCCTTAATAACCCCCATGTATAGGAAATTATCCACAACCCATAATTTCCTATACATAAACAAAAAAAGCTTAAGTCCATCAGGGACGAAAGCTCCTTCTTCCGCGGTACCACCCTAGTTAACCACTAGTGGTTCAATCTCTTTTACGATACGCATGATATCGTCTTCCATATAACGGCGGAAGATCCGACCCGGCCTACTAAGATATATTTTCAACCGGCTACTCCTGGGCGAACTTCGCTTACCTACTCTCAAAGAGGCTTCCAGTCTTTGGCCTCTTATCCCTGGGGAGAAGCTTTGTAAGTTACTTTTCCCAATCATCGCCTTTATTACATATAAAATTAGTGGCAGTTAAAAAATTAATGCACTGCCAGTTTGCGATAAATCATGTAAGCTTTAATCGAGCCAGTCAGCTCAAAAACACGCCAAAAAAACTCTGCAGGTAGCATCATTTACCACCCTTTCTAACGGTTGGCCTTTCTACCTGAGTAGATTATACCATAGGGTTTCAACCATTGGCAAGTGTGACACGGCGCTGTCTGACCCCTTCATAAAGAATAATACTACCGGCCACCGCCGCGTTCAGCGATTCCATTTCACCGGCCATTGGTATCTTTACCACTTTATCTGCCAGTGCCACGGTTCTAGTGTCATTGCCGCGGCTTTCATTGCCAACTGTTAATGCAAAATCCCTGCTAATATCAATTTCGTAGCAGCTATCCCGGGCAGAAACATCGGCTATTATTAAATCCAGCCCCTGCTTCTTTACCCATTCCGCTGTTTCCAGTTCTGTAACACCCTGAATTAACGCAATTCGAAAAATTGCTCCCATAGTGGCGCGAACCACCTTGTCATTAAAAAGATCTACCGTACCCTTGGTGGCAATAACCCCGGCGCATCCGGCAGCAGCAGCAGTCCTAATCAGGGTGCCCATGTTGCCGGGGTCCTGCAACCCTGCCGCAATTAAAACATTTCCGCCCGAATAACGGAAATTAGTCAGGTTAACCTCAGGCTTTTGCACAACCGCCATTACACCTTGAGGCGATTCAGTGGCAGCTAAATCATTAAAAAGTACATCCGGTACCACCAATAAGGAGGTCTCTTCCTGCAGCTTTTCCTGCCACATCTCTCTTTCCGCAAATTTCTCAGAAAGAATTAGATGTTTAACTTTACCATAATTAATCGCCTCTTTGGTTAGGTTGACACCCTCCACTAGAAAAAGACCTTGTTTGTATCGTTCCTTCCGTAAACGCAGCGAACGGATGAGCTTTATTTTACTATTTTGTGTTGATTGTATATGCTGCATCGTAAGCACAGCCCCTTTATTCTTTCCGGCTTAATCTTGTAATAATACCCCTTTAGCTGATAATTCAACCAATAAGAATATCTTCTTCCGGATAATGCTAGCTTGCCCCGGGTTTGCTTTCCCTTAAAATTCCACGGCCATTAAAAAGGACCCCAAAACATATTTAGGGCCCTGACAATTAATGTTCTGTTATGCCTGAAGTCTTTCTTTTGCCACATTAGCCAATTGAGCAAACGCTTCTTGATCATGAATAGCAAGCTCCGCCAGCATTTTACGATTAATTTCTACACCTGCTTGCTTTAGACCGTTGATAAATCTGCTGTAGGACAAACCATTCATCCTGGCAGCTGCATTAATTCTGGCAATCCAAAGCTTACGGAAATCACCTTTACGTTTACGCCGGTCTGCATATGCATTTGCCAGCGCCCGCATTACCGCTTGGTTAGCCGGTCTAAAGATTTTTGATTTCATGCCAAAGTAACCCTTGGCCAATTTAAGAACTTTTTTATGACGTCTTCTGGCTGTTACGCCTCTTTTAACCCGAGCCATGACTAAACCTCCCCTTAATTAGGTAACAATTTTTTCATTCTTTTCTGATCGGCATCACTAAGCACACCGGATTTTCTCAAATTACGTTTTCTTTTAGGACTCTTCTTTTCCAAGATATGGTTTGTGAAAGCCTTGGAACGTTTAATTTTCCCGGTAGCAGTCTTTTTAAACCTTTTAGCTGCACCTCGGTGAGTTTTCATTTTCGGCATGATTATCCTCCTCCCTAGTCAGCTTGTTTCACTTCATTTTTTGGAGCTAATATCATAATCATGTTTCTACCCTCAACTTTGGGATATTTCTCTACATTGGCAATATCCTTTAGTTGTTGAGCCAGTTTTTCACAAATAACCTTACCCAAACGGGCGTGAGAAATCTCCCTGCCTCTAAACATGATAGTAACCTTTACCTTATCACCGTTGTCAAGAAAACGGATAGCATTCCGCGCTTTGACCTGGAAATCGTGTTCCTCAATGTTTAAACGGAATTTTACTTCCTTAACGTTGATAATACGTTGGTTCTTTCGCGCTTCTCTTTCTTTCTTGCTCATTTCGTACCTATATTTGCCGTAATCCATCACTCGGCATACCGGCGGCCTGGCCTGAGGAGCAACCTCCACCAGGTCCAACCCTTTGTCACTGGCCACCCGAAGAGCTTCCTTTGCGGGCATTACCCCCACTTGCTCCCCATCAGCCCCAATAAGACGCACTTCATGGGCCCGAATTCCCTCGTTTATCCTTAAATCCTTGCTAATGTTTTGTCACCTCCATAAATTCTTCCTCCAACACAAAGTCTTCCTCCAAAATTAAAAACGGCGGATGGATTATCCATCCGCCGTAAAAATGCTGAAACAAAATGAACCATTTCAACAATTAGGTCTTGACCTTATCAACTACCGTAAAAGGCGCTATAAGGTGAGAAGCGGATGGCCTCTACTTGTCATTGTCCACATACCTTGATTAGTATAGCATACCATCGGGAAACGGTCAACTCTTGCTAGAAAGCTCCCTTTTTACTAGCTGCGTTTTTCCGCTATTGCCAAAAGCAAATCTTCAATAAATTGATTCACCGGTACTGCTCCCATATCTCCTTTTTCCCTTTGTCGCACGGAAACAGTATGCTCTTGCTCTTCTCTTTCACCGACAATTAACATATACGGAACTTTTGCCATCTGACCCTGTCTAATCTTATAACCGACTTTTTCGTTTCGCTCATCCACTTCCACTCTAATGCCCCGCTCTGCCATCACCTGCTTCAGTCCAAAAGCGTATTCATTAAACCGCTCAGCAATGGGCAGGATCTTTACCTGAACTGGTGCCAACCACGAGGGGAATGCACCGGCATAATGTTCTATTAAAATACCAATGAACCGCTCAATACTGCCAAAAACTACCCGATGTATCATGACAGGACGATGTTTTTGACCGTCTTCCCCGATATAAGTGAGGTCAAATTTTTCCGGCATGAGGGAATCCAACTGGATTGTACCACACTGCCAGGTTCTACCCAAACAATCCTCCAGATGAAAATCAATTTTGGGGCCGTAAAACGCTCCGTCCCCTTCATTGATGACATACTCCATCCCTTTTTCCTTCAAAGCGGTTTCTAAAGATGCTGTGGTTTCCTCCCATATCTCGTCTGAACCCATGGCTTTTTCCGGTTTAGTAGAAAGCTCCACGTGGTACTTAAAACCAAAGACATTATAAAACTTGTCCACAAGATCAATAACATTCTTGATTTCATCGGTAATTTGTTCGGGAAGCATAAAGATATGTGCATCATCCTGGGTAAATGCCCGTACCCGCATCAAGCCATGCAGCACGCCGGATAATTCATGACGATGAACTAATCCCAATTCCGCGGTACGCAAAGGCAAGTCACGATAACTGTGCTGCTGCTGGCGATAGACCAGCATGCCTCCCGGACAATTCATCGGTTTTATTGCAAAGTCCTGCTCATCTATTTGAGTAAAATACATATTTTCTTGATAGTGTTCCCAGTGGCCAGAGTTCTCCCAAAGACTACGGTTAAGAATTATCGGCGTTTTTATCTCCAAATAACCCGCCTTAGTATGTTCCCTGCGCCAAAAATCTTCCAGCTGATTTCTAAGAACCATCCCTTTTGGCAAGAAAATAGGGAATCCTGGTCCTTCTTCAACAATAGTGAATAGCTCTAACTGAGTGCCTAATTTACGGTGGTCCCGTTTCTTGGCCTCTTCCCGCCTATGCAAGTATTCCTCGAGTTGAGATTTTTTTTGGAAACTGGTTCCATAGATACGCTGCAGCTGAGGATTATTCTCGTCCCCCCGCCAGTAGGCACCAGCTACGCTTAACAACTTGAAGGCCTTTAAATAGCCGGTATCCGGCACATGAGGTCCGGCACAAAGGTCCGTAAAATCTCCTTGGCTATAAAAACTAATGGCTTCCTCATCAGGTAAATCTTTGATTAATTCCACCTTAAATTTTTCTTCTTTTTCGTTGAAGTACCCAAGTGCCTCCTCACGGGGCATTTCCCTACGCACGAAGGCCTGCTTCTCCTTTACCAGCCTTTGCATCTCCTTTTCTATTTTTTCTAAATCGTCAGGGGTAAACTTATGTTCACTATCGAAATCATAGTAAAATCCTTCCGCGATTGCCGGCCCAATACCGAGTACAGTATGCGGGAACAAATTCTTCACCGCTTCAGCCATTAAGTGTGCAGAACTATGACGAAAAACTCGCTTACCTTCTTCATCATTAAACGTAAATATTTTGACTGAACTATCATCAGTTACATTATAATCAATATCCACTACACGTCCGTTCACCTCGGCAGCTAAAGCCTCTTTCGCCAATCGCCCGCTAATAGATTTAGCAACATCCCTGACGGGGACCCCGCTGGCAAACTCCTTGACTGAACCGTCGGGGAAAGTTATTTTTACATCGGACATTACTATTCCTCCCTCTATAAATTAAAATAAGCCCTCTCATCCGTACAGGGACGAAAGGACCGCGGTTCCACCCTAATTGAGAGCTGTGCTCTCCTCCTCGAACACCGTTAACGGCGGTAACCGGTCTGCCTTAGTAAGGTTGGGGCAGACACTCAGAGATGGTTTTCAGTAATACATCGGTTTAAAGGGCTTCCAGCCAGCGGCCCTCATTCTCTGTAAACATGAGTTACCTACTTTTTCTCTTCATCATTTTCGCTACTTTACATTTCCTCTAAATTATAAGACTAAAGCCTCTTGCTGTCAAACTCACTTAATAAATTGGAATATTCCCACCTGAGCCAGACCAATAAAGAACCCCAGTATGGCACCCAAAACTTCAATATGCTTTAGTTCGGTTGAAGCAATACCTAGCACCAAGTTCTCTAACTGTTTTAAATCGAATTGCTTCAGTTTCTCTTCTACCAAGTGCTCTACTTTAATCTCATTCATTAATTCCGCAGAAATATTGCCCGTTAATCCTTCCAAGACATGGGCTGCTTCTTTTCTAATGACGTCATCTAACATACCGTTAATAATTCCCTTTACTGACTGAGGTAAGATTCCAGGTAGTCTCCGCTGTACCCGTTGTTGTACCGCGACAGCGATCCAGTCTACCACTTGATCACGTCGTGATTCGTTATTAACCTCCTGGAGAATTTCTTCCATGGAAATTAGCTCATTTTCCACTACCTTACCTATATTAACCGCTATTTCATTCTGGCGTTTGGGTATCAAACCCTGGATAGACCAAGGAGTTAGCGGAATTTTGACCGGTTTAAATGGTCTAAAGATCAATTTGATTGCTAGAACATTAGTTACCCATCCAATTAAAGCCCCAATTAAAGGGATGATTATCAGCTGCAGCCACATCCTGAGCCCCCATTTCGACAATATTCCTTTACAAAATATATTGTACCACTTAGATACAAGAAAAGCGATTTACATTAAAAAAACCAACGCTTAACGATTGCGTTGGCCTTTATCCCGACACACTTGGCATCCGGGGCATTCTTCTGCCCGTTTGCCGAAAACTTTTTTTATTGTTCTGATGGCATCGTAAGTATTGGGGCCGATGCTATTATGCAGAATTACCTTCCGAGGAGCAATTGTAATCAGCGCACTTATTAGCAAATCCTCATAATTTATTTCATTGTCAGTCATCTCTAATATAAACCCTTCTAGGTAATCATTATCAATAGGATCATTCTTGCCGTCAAAAAGTTCAAAAACACCATCATTTTTTAACAAGACATTTACCGTATCTATCCTGGGGTCCTGTATATCCACAAAATACTGCAGCAGCTGGATGAACTCATCATATTCCTTTTCCATTAGATAGTCGTCCACGGCTTTATCAATTACATCTGTCAGAACGCGTTGATAATCCTTTAAGCGAAAGTTAATAAAGCCCTCCATATTGATTTCTTTATTTTGATCTAAATATTTTTCAATCTGCGCTGACACATCTTCAATACGCAGACGCACCTCCGTTTCTTGGGCAGTATTACCCAACATTTGTAAGGCTCTCAATAATACTTCTTTTCGCTCGTCTCGGTTAAAATAATAATAGTGATTTTTGATGATATTATATACCAGCTTGTGCTCTAAATTATCAATAACTAACTTTGTTAAGATTTGCGCTAGTTTTTCGTTGCACCGCTGAAATAAAACCCCTGAGTTTCGGGGTTCACTGGTGTTTTCTTCTACAATTAGATTTAGAAAAGTAAAACCACCCATTGTCTCCTCTACCCAGTCTATGTTCATCCCATCCTGAAGAAAAATGCTGGTATGAGATTGAATTTTCTCTTTGATTGTCTTAGGATACTTTGCCGACCCCAAATGATATTGAACACTCACATTCTGTCACCTCTCTTTGATCATAGTATATGTGCAGCCTATTTGATGTATACAACAGCAGTAATTAAAGCTAGTGGGTTACTATCAATTATTAACCTCCACTACCAATTTTAGACTGCAGTAAGTATATTTCAGTTCTCATTTAAACATAATGATATTAAGAAAAATTGGAGGTGTATATTTCATGAAAGTCAAAGTAGATCCCGATGAGTGTATTGAATGTGGTGCCTGCATTGATACCTGTCCAGAGGTTTTTGATTGGGATGAGGATGGTAAGGCTAAGTCTATCGTTGACGAAGTGCCTTCTGACCAACAAGATGATGCTCACGAGGCTGTGGAAGGCTGTCCCACTGAGGCTATCAGTGAAGACTAAAATTTGAATTTTTTTAATTAATATATAGCATACTAACTTCAGGAGGGATGCTTAAAATGTTTCACAAGGTCCATACGAGACACAGGATGCGCAAAATGCATTGGTTGGCAATGTTGGCTTATCCCTTGGCATTCTTAAAAGGTATGCTGGTCGGTCAATTTCTTGGGAGAAAATTGTCGAGGGATTAGCCCCCCTCCTTTTTCCAGAAGAAGAGCCTGCGATGTCTTATGCAGGCTTTTTTTATAATTTGATAAATAAAATTTGGCTCATGTTACCATACTAAAAACAGTTTGCAGTTTCAAATGCGATTTGACTAATTTTAAGGAGGGAAAAAAATGAAAAGAAGAGGTATACTGTTGCTAATGGTCCTAGCTTTAGTTGTTTTGAGCGGGGTCGGATGCGCAAACAACACCCCAGCTCCAGATACGAACAACAATAACAACAACCAAGGCGATGTACAGGGTAACCAACAACAAACCCCAAAAGACATGAACGTCGCACAAATCATTTATGACCAGTGGAAGGGCTCTGCCCACGCCACAGCTGTGGAGGAGAATGATCCGGAAAACTCACCGGCGCTGCGAGAAGGCGGTGGCTGCTTTAAGTGCCATAATGGTTATGGTTTCGAACTCAATCCGGACACTCTGGAGGGAATTGGCATCTTAAAAGGCCAAAGCTGCGATACCTGCCATACCAAATACGGTCATGATTTGGCGACCAGCGGCTCCGTAGAAATTCCGCTGGGTACCATCAAAGGCGGCAAAGGCGCACTCTGTATCGCGTGCCACAATGGCCGTGGTAAAGAGCCGGACCAAGTTAAGGCCCCTCACCATTCTGTCCAAACTGACATGCTTTTGGCAAAATCCGGTGCAGAAGTTGAAGGATTTGATTACAGCACCCATTCCCATGCCGGGGCAGATAATAAGTGCCTGGCATGCCATATGGCGGCAGATGATAACACAATTAAAGATCATACATTCAAAATGAATAAGGAGAATATCGCCAACTCCTGTGGGCGCTGTCACGATTTCGATTCATTTAATCCCACTGCCAGGGACGACTTTGATGGGGATGGTAATAAGGAAGGTTATCAGGATGAGGTTAAGGGTCTTGCCGATATGCTGGAAAAAACCATTAACGAAAAACTGGGTGACAAGAAATTTGAATCCAGCCACGGTAAAATCGTATTTACTGATGCCCAAGGTAATGCACTTGATGCTCCTCCCAGCGAAGAAGTCTACAACGCTGCCTGGAACCTTTTATTCGTAAGATATGACGGTTCTAACGGCGTTCATAATCCTAATTACTCCGTTCAACTGCTGCAGCAATCCTATAAGCTGTTGACCGGAGAAGACGTACCCAACGCGAAAATGAAATAAGAGGATTTCATCTCTAAGCCCTAGAATTTCAGGGACTTCTAAAAAAAGTATTGGAGGAACAGATATGGACGAAAAAAGTAAGACTGAATATGTCTACCCCAAGCTTGGCGCTGCCAATGGTACCAAAGTAAAAAAGAAAAAAGATTATGTGGATAAGGACTTAGCAGTTGAAAGCGGCTTTATGGCCCATAACGAAACTGATGCCAAACCGGAATAGCAAGGTTAACCAAATAGACAGAAAGTCAGGAGTAATGTCCGACTTTCTGTCTATATTTTTGCTCACCCGGCTACACCCATGACCTTCCATGTCATTGCTGTAGTCCAACCGGCAGCTACCGCTTCGACCTTCTCATTGGTTATAGGCAGCTTTTATCCTATCTTTCATAGGACAAAAGCTTATAACTTCTGCGGTGCCACCTAAATTGATATAATTGCATCCCACTCATTATACCTACCATTATAGACGTTCTATCTTTAGGCATATATATAAAACCACTATCACTTGTAACGAGCTCGATACACTTCAATGGCGGGGAGAAAACCGTCAGAGAGTTTCAGTCCCCTTTAATCTGGAGTCATCAATGTAATCCCGGCACGTAGAGTAATATGGGCATATCTCGCTGCATTCTTCTGGCAATCCGGGGTCTACCTCATTTTCTAATCATGTGCATTTTTTCGTCCCTTTCTTCAATAAACCATTGACGCATTTCGTCGTCAACAAAATCGTTCTTATTATAAATAACCTATAACCTCTTTGGCAAACTGATCGAAATCTCTTAGCCCGTTGGTGATAATTTTATGAACCCTAATAGAATCAATTTCTAGGTAATCATGAACCAAAATATTCCTGAATTTTATCATCCCTTTTACTTTTTGAGCAAGTTCATTAGAAATAACCTGGTTTTCTCCCAAAATGACAAATACATTTTCCTCATCATCAGGAACTTTTAATCTTTGACGAGAAATAATATAGCTTCCAATATCAATACAACATTGAATGCTTAGTTGCAAATTTCTTTCCACAATATCCTGGACATTTTCATCTTCTTGATAATCTTGCAAAGTCATCTGGGAATAATTCTGTACCTTCCCGACACATTTATTTAGCCTGCGGAGCCTTTCTTCTATTACTCGAATATCCAACACCCAGTCCCCTTTCTTTAATTTCATTAATTAAATAACGGGAGTGAAAATCATAAAACCGTTTGAAATCATAATAACGACTTAAAAAGTGCATTTGGTAGGTAGCCCTTTTGTCAGCGTCTTTTTCATAAATGATTTTACCTTCCTTGAAAATCTGAAATTGAAGTATAAAGGGGGCCTGGTTAATAATAACGAAATCAACCTGTTTACCTAAAATCTTCTCTAGCTCCATTGCCTTCTCTATACGATAATCAGTAGGGCTGTCCGGAAATTTTCCCAACAGAACTCCGATATCAATATCGCTATCATCGCGAGCCACCCCTACGGCATGTGAGCCGAAGAGGTAGGCGGCGATAATATCGTCACCATTATGGGCAAAGTATTTTACTAACTTGTCCAAGGTCATAGGTTTCACCTTCAAATATTTATTGATGTAATTACAAAAACTATTTTCGCTATCACGGGGATCCCACCGGTGGCTTCCTAATTATCACACTGGTAAAATGGTATGAGGAAATACTTATCCCAATAAAATAATCAAACCACCCGCAACCTGATATAAACCAATTTTCCCCTGAAGTTTTCCGGCATTTGGCCTTACGTATATGGCAGCAGCTGAGGCGATCATGAACAGATAGTTATATTAACAACACTAAAAATTTATGCTCAATTTCTTCCGGACAAGTAAAGGCTATGTGACTGTCCGGCTCGAAACCCATCTATATATATCATATCGTTTTTTTCATTATACCAGCTAGGCATATCATAATACCAAGAAATTGATATTCAAATAACTATTTCCATTTGTTTCCTCCTTGTTGCTTCGACCTTTGTTTCCTTTTTCCTTTTTTTGTTAGTTTGTTAGTTAATCAAGCTTTGCTGCGACTCCACTATGATTGGTAATCTCATGACTACTGCGCAATTTCAATCCACGCACACATATAGGGTGCGACTTGAAAACCGCTGCGGCTGTTTGGTGTTCCTGGCCAAATTTCAATCCACGCACCCATATAGGGTGCGACGCGGTTATTCCGCTGAGTACGTCAGCGACCTGAGGATTTCAATCCACGCACCCATATAGGGTGCGACGATTTTGGTCTGTTATGCGTTTCCCTGCTGCATAATTTCAATCCACGCACCCATATAGGGTGCGACAACCAAACCCAAAGGGAGGAATAACAATGTTAAAGATTTCAATCCACGCACCCATATAGGGTGCGACTTACTATCAGCTTTAGCACTGCCGGTGCTCCGATATTTCAATCCACGCACCCATATAGGGTGCGACACCCCGATTACGATGTTCAAATGGGAGAGTAGGTATTTCAATCCACGCACCCATATAGGGTGCGACCCCGCAGCGCCTGTGCCTCATTGGTTCCGCTTTTGATTTCAATCCACGCACCCATATAGGGTGCGACACGTCGTACCTCTAGCGCGGCGTCGTACTTTTCTATATTTCAATCCACGCACCCATATAGGGTGCGACTATTCGGCATCCCTCGTCCCGAGGATAACGAAAAGATTTCAATCCACGCACCCATATAGGGTGCGACGCAGATACACTTCGCCTTTGACGATGTTAAGACAATTTCAATCCACGCACCCATATAGGGTGCGACATCAAAACTACGAAAGATGCCACAAAACAGGCCAATTTCAATCCACGCACCCATATAGGGTGCGACTCGAGCACCTTAATAAACGCAATATTTTTTGATGATTTCAATCCACGCACCCATATAGGGTGCGACGCCATACCGGAGTTGAGGATATAAGACTCAATATAATTTCAATCCACGCACCCATATAGGGTGCGACGTCTTACCCGACTCCCGCTTGCCATAAGCAAAGAATTTCAATCCACGCACCCATATAGGGTGCGACGCTCTGAAGGAAGCAGTTACTGCTGCAGTAGCTGATATTTCAATCCACGCACCCATATAGGGTGCGACGGCATGCACATGACTATTGGGACGATTACGTGCCGATTTCAATCCACGCACCCATATAGGGTGCGACAGGTTTTGCCGTCAATTTTAATTTTAGGTGCTTGTATTTCAATCCACGCACCCATATAGGGTGCGACATTTATTAAGGAGGCCTTTTAAATGTCTAAAGTAATTTCAATCCACGCACCCATATAGGGTGCGACGTATGCTCCAATGCCAGGACTGCAAAAAGTCATGATTTCAATCCACGCACCCATATAGGGTGCGACTATGAAGTGGCGATACTACTGATGGACCTGGGGAGATTTCAATCCACGCACCCATATAGGGTGCGACCAGACACTTTGAGCCGGTACAATAGTTAAATAGTCATTTCAATCCACGCACCCATATAGGGTGCGACGTTACAATAACAGTATTATCTCAAATACTCCTGATTTCAATCCACGCACCCATATAGGGTGCGACGCCAGTCCCTGCATTTTACCGGGTCTTCCACTGGGATTTCAATCCACGCACCCATATAGGGTGCGACCACCACTTCCACTAGGATCTCGGCAATCCCCGCCAATTTCAATCCACGCACCCATATAGGGTGCGACGGTACCAAGCAGCCGGTTCTAAAGTTCGATGCTGATTTCAATCCACGCACCCATATAGGGTGCGACGCGATTACCTAACCCAAAAGGTAACTCATAAAAAATTTCAATCCACGCACCCATATAGGGTGCGACACCCCCATTAGTTTAATTTATACTGCTATGCTAAATTTCAATCCACGCACCCATATAGGGTGCGACATCTTTCCGGGAGCGTGGATTATTGCCACGGTAGTATTTCAATCCACGCACCCATATAGGGTGCGACAGGGCGACGTATTTGCTTTGTATCCGAAACGTGAATTTCAATCCACGCACCCATATAGGGTGCGACGCGCTCCGACTGGCCGTGCTGCAAAAAGGATGAGTATTTCAATCCACGCACCCATATAGGGTGCGACGTGGCCGGTGACGGTTGACCCGACTACCGTTACAATTTCAATCCACGCACCCATATAGGGTGCGACCCACCGGCGCGACTAATAGCATTAGTCTTATCAAATTTCAATCCACGCACCCATATAGGGTGCGACTTCTGATGCAAGATTAGAGCGGATTGTTTCGACGATTTCAATCCACGCACCCATATAGGGTGCGACAATAAATTCATCGCGCACCTGGTAAGTGTCAGGGATTTCAATCCACGCACCCATATAGGGTGCGACAGCAGGCGGGTGAGATTTTGGTTGATATTGACAAATTTCAATCCACGCACCCATATAGGGTGCGACAAGCTATCTGGCCCACGGTCAATGTAATCACCAAATTTCAATCCACGCACCCATATAGGGTGCGACATAAGCGGTGCGTATTTTCTTAATGAGCTTTGGCCATTTCAATCCACGCACCCATATAGGGTGCGACATCGTTTAATTTCTGGAATTTTATCTGCTAGTTTATATTTCAATCCACGCACCCATATAGGGTGCGACTGGAGCACTTCATTTTTGGTTTCAGCCGCTCGATATTTCAATCCACGCACCCATATAGGGTGCGACATAGTACCGGGCCCATCGCGTAGTTTACACCATCATTTCAATCCACGCACCCATATAGGGTGCGACGTCGCTGGGTTTCTTTTACTGTGGCGCCGGTTGTATTTCAATCCACGCACCCATATAGGGTGCGACGTGAAGTGTGAGTGTTGTGCGGAGTTGGCGGAGTTATTTCAATCCACGCACCCATATAGGGTGCGACACGACATGGCATCGTTTTATAACCTTAAGCCGGAAATTTCAATCCACGCACCCATATAGGGTGCGACGAGATACAAAGGTAGCGGTAAACTCAGCTTCTGTAATTTCAATCCACGCACCCATATAGGGTGCGACCCGAGACCTTTGACCTTACCGGAGTAGGCGACGGTGATTTCAATCCACGCACCCATATAGGGTGCGACAACCACCAATAGTACCACCAATATAACTGCCAAAATTTCAATCCACGCACCCATATAGGGTGCGACGGTGGCAGCAGGGGAGCCACGGTTTGTGGACGGGATTTCAATCCACGCACCCATATAGGGTGCGACAAGAAATGGAGAACTTTTTGCTATATCACATGGAAATTTCAATCCACGCACCCATATAGGGTGCGACGGAAAACGCAAAAGCGAGTAAGTTTTTCACAAAAATTTCAATCCACGCACCCATATAGGGTGCGACGGCTCACGCTCAAGATGATGAGTTTGAGGTAATCGATTTCAATCCACGCACCCATATAGGGTGCGACTACCATGCGACTACGCTATAGACGCAGACGGAGCAATTTCAATCCACGCACCCATATAGGGTGCGACTATACAAGCGAATGTTAAACCAATACCACGACGATTTCAATCCACGCACCCATATAGGGTGCGACGAAGCGCAGGAGATGGGGGGTAGTTTCTTTGACTATTTCAATCCACGCACCCATATAGGGTGCGACGAAAAAACTTATGACATTTATACAGGTGATGTAGATATTTCAATCCACGCACCCATATAGGGTGCGACGTGTGTGACTCTAGCGGGGTAGTGGTGAGGTGGAATTTCAATCCACGCACCCATATAGGGTGCGACGGTAGTAAGTAAAAGTAGATAATAAAGCAGTTCGATTTCAATCCACGCACCCATATAGGGTGCGACGTCTGGTACATTGAGGCATGGCAACGCGGTAAACCATTTCAATCCACGCACCCATATAGGGTGCGACTGTTAAGCTATGCTAAGGTAAAGCAATCTATCACCATTTCAATCCACGCACCCATATAGGGTGCGACACCTGACCAGGGCAGATGCGGAAGCAGTCAGAAAAATTTCAATCCACGCACCCATATAGGGTGCGACCAGATTAAAGCTAATTAGTGACAGATGCGCACAAATTTCAATCCACGCACCCATATAGGGTGCGACGGCTAGGGGTTCGATTCCTCTCGGGTGCTCCAATATTTCAATCCACGCACCCATATAGGGTGCGACGTTCCTAGCATCTGGCAGCTGTGTATTTGATAAAGAATTTCAATCCACGCACCCATATAGGGTGCGACAACTGCTGCCTTACATGATAGCAAGGTTGTAACATTATTTCAATCCACGCACCCATATAGGGTGCGACGAGTGGTGCCAGGAATTGGATCCGACGCCTGATATTTCAATCCACGCACCCATATAGGGTGCGACTCCTGCCGATATTCCCTGGTCCTCCACCACTCGTAATTTCAATCCACGCACCCATATAGGGTGCGACTTGGCAGCATCCGGCGTGTGCATGAGGTGCTGGTGATTTCAATCCACGCACCCATATAGGGTGCGACGTCACATCGACGCTTATCTGTTCTTTTGACCAGGCAATTTCAATCCACGCACCCATATAGGGTGCGACATCCGGGTAAACATAGACTTGTCTATGCCGTTCCGATTTCAATCCACGCACCCATATAGGGTGCGACTCTAGCCGCATTTGACTAGCTCTCTCCTTCCGGTTTATTTCAATCCACGCACCCATATAGGGTGCGACAATGGTCCCTCTCACCCTTTTTTTGTCGGTCCAATTTCAATCCACGCACCCATATAGGGTGCGACAAGTAATAAAAGCTATAGCCGACAATCCGGAAACATTTCAATCCACGCACCCATATAGGGTGCGACGACTTGTGCCTGGTCATACTATCCTCTCCTGGCTATTTCAATCCACGCACCCATATAGGGTGCGACAGCGATTTTTATGAAAAAACACTGCGTTATCCATGTTTTTTCACAATAGATCGCCATTTCCCAATTTACCCACCGGTTAATTGGTATACTATGGAGCAAAAAGCCTAATTTTTCGGTGCGAATGCCCCTGGATAATTATGTTCGCTTTACATTCGCACTTAAATGATCAAAGGACCTTCTACATCAATTGATCCTTTAGTACCAATGTGCTCAACTTTTGTTTTATAATTGTCTCCTAACCGATAGATACGCAAACTATCTTTTTTTTCATCAATAGTTTCTACCAATTTATACTTTAATTGTCTTAATTGTGCTGAGTCGACAACACATTCAAAAACTGAGTTCTGGACTCGAATACCATAGTCTTGGCAAATCTTAGACACTTTTCTCAACCGTTTTGACCCGTTTGAACTTATTGTGCTAACATCATAGGTAATAACAACTAAAATAATAATCACCTTACTTCCATAAAAATGGAGGATATTCATCTAAATCGCCTCTTAAGTATCTTGCAAGCAGCATCGATTGGGCATATGGTACAAGCCCCCACGATATTTTTTCGCCAATATATGGGTGTTTGATCTTCTCCTGCTTTCGATCTTGCCAATGCTTTAAAAACTTTTTTCTTGCTTCGTCAGTCATTAGAACCGCTCCACTTTCTTTCGTAAAGAAGTCATCTTTGTTTACTACTTTTTTGTTTACTAAAGAAATTACAAATCGATCCGCATAAACCCCTCTTAGCTCTTCCATAACATCAAGAGCTAGTGAAGCTCTACCGGGCCTGTCTCGATGTAAGAACCCCACATACGCATCCAACCCCACGCTTTCTAGAGAAGCTGCTACATCATTAGAAAGCAAAGTATAAACAAATGATAACATTGCGTTTACTCTGTCTAAAGGAGGTCGGCGGCTTCTTCTATGAAAATAGAAATCTTCTTTCTGCTGTAGTATGATCTGATCAAATACTTCATTATAACTTATGGCGGCTTGTCCTTCATAACCCCTTAACAAATCTAATTTAGCAGTATGCCTGACTTGAATTAAAAGTTCAGATAGGTGACAGGATGTGTCTTTGAATTTTTGTACATCAATTCTTAAAGGGTAATCTCTCGTAGCTCTTTCCAGCATCCATTTATTATTATATATCTTACCAACAATGAAGTTTCGTGCTATTTCCGCACTCTTATTTTCATCTTCAGATATGCGATACTGATTTTTTCTCAATGTCACATTTCCTCTACTTTTACCAATTACTCTTGCTAAAAATCGCCCATTTCTCGTTAAGAAAACTAATGATATACTTCTCTCTGCACAAGCTCCCATTAATGAAGGGCTTGCCCCACTATAACCAAACGTATACACCGCCTCTAGATTATGAAGAGGGATGCGTCCAATACGTTCTTTTTCTTTCATTACAACGATATTTTCACCATTTAGAGTTAAATATACATCAGGACTAGTAACGAACAAAGTGTTAAGCAACTTCTTCATTCGCTAATTTTCCTTTCTATATAGGTACTCACTGCTTGTTTCCCCATTAACTCTGGCAAACAAAGATTTTGCAATGAGCAGCTTTTACAAAAAGCACCTGTTTTTACTCTAGGTGTATGCCGTTTATAAAAATAGTGATGCATCTCTTTAAATACTTCTCTCACCTTCTGCCTATCTGAATAATTAACCGGCACCTCAATTCTACGCTTAATCTGATCGTAAAAAATATGGCCAAGACGAACTTCACAAAGAAGCATTTCTTCAAGGCATATTGCTTGAGCTACTAATTGTAAGATATCTGATTCATCTGATTTAGGCTTTCCTCTTTTATATTCTATTGGAACTGGTATATATTTTTTTGATGAACCTTTAATTGATACACCATTATGGTCTTCCTTAAATTCCACAACATCACAAACGCCTGTCGCGCCCAACTCTTTTGATTTAATCGGCAAAGCACGTACAATAAACTTATCTGTCCGTGTTTCTTTAATAAATGGTTGGTCTGCTTTTTGATGGATATGTTGCCCTTCGATCGTTCTGACATTTTCTTCCCATTGTTGTTCAATATGAATTAAAGCCCACTGTCGTTTGCAAAATAGGAAATGTTGAATTCCTGACAACAGCAAAAAGTTTTCTTCACTATTGGCCGTCATAGACTTTCACATCAAGCCCTTCCAAATCTGTCAAATTTATCTCAATATCTTCGAATGATCTTGGCTCATCTGTTTTTAATTCCATAGATAGGGAACGATGGACTTTACCTGATGAATATTGACCTAATTTAGAGTTATGTTCCCACCAGTACACGTGATGAATCTCCATGCTTCCATCTGGGCGTGCTGATGATGCATCGTTTTCAAAAAGCGTCAAAAGAGCTTGTCGAATTTTTTCAGCATCTTCTTCTGTAAATTTTGTCTTTTCAGCGAGCTGAGTATTAATACTTCCATAAAATGCGTAAATGCCAAAATCAACACGATGTTTCATCCCCATCGTATCAGAGCCTTTTTTATCAGAAGTTGTTGAATTAACGCTTTTTGTAATTTGGATGCTTGATATATTAACCGGATGCAAACTAACTGCTGGATGGACAGACACGGGACCTCGTACTCCAACAGAAGTTGATTCTCCACCTTTAAAAGCAAATACTTGCCCAAAGCTTCTCACATCTGTCCAGGTTCTACACGAAACATCATGATACAGATCTTTATCCTTAGTTTTTTTTAATTCTTCAATAGCATCAGCACGCTCTTTTAAACTCTTGAAACCATCATCTTTTCGCTCGTCCGACTGCACAAAAATTGGTTCCCCTAGGTCCTGAAGACGATTTCGAATCTTTCTTTTTAAACAAACGTCTGATACTTCGCCGTATCCTTCGTAGTTTTGCCGAGGACGGTTTCCATTCAATGGGTCACCATTTGGGTTTGCGTTTTTCACAGAAAATACCACAGCAAAATCAATCTTATGGTCTAAAATAGACATATTTATTCCTCCTCTTTTGTTTGCGTAATTTTATCCTGATTTTCTTTTTTGCTTCTATATAATTCATGTCGCTGACTATAGAATCCTAATAAGTAGATTCCGCTTAATGATTTATTACTAAAATCGTCGATATTTATATTAGAAGCAATTTCATCTATTAAACGATTGTAATAAATTACCTGATTACCAAGTTTAGCTTGATAGGGTTGCAAATTTGCCTGAATAACCTGCCATGTTCTAGCAGGATGTCTGGCAAAAGCGTTCATATACCGTAACGCATTTGATGCCCGTCCTTCATTTGTTGATAATGCCCTTCTTTCGAGAACATCAGCAACTGCTAATAAGCGGCCAAATAAATAATCTCTGTTCTTATTTGTCACGTCTAAAGACACGTCATACCCCTCCTTTTCATAATGCTTATTTAATAAAGCACACGTAATGCTTAGTGTTTTTTCCCACTCCCATCTTTCCATCGAAACCGGATTAGAAGCTCGGTGGAATGCACTTCTAATAATATCTAGTGGGATTTTCTGGCCATCCACCACACAAGGAAGCATCCTTTCCATCGTCCCTTTAATTACTTTGTCACTAGCTTTAAATCCATAAGCAGCATACGCGATATCTTTAGTCGCCGGTGCTCCATAAAACAAAATTTGCTTTTTGTTTTCATCTTTTCTGTAACGATGTAACCACGAGCAAGTTTGATGCCAGTTCTGAATACGATTTAAATATTCCTCTTTATCTATGTGTCGATAATACATGATTGATAATCGCCCAGGAGTTGCTGCATCAAGAATCATGATTGTCACTTCGGATTTATAGGGCAGATCATTCTTATACCCATCAATTGCTCTATTAATCTCTTCTGCAAACATTTCGTGAGTATTGCTCTCGTTTGTTTTTTTAGCAAGACTTATCCCTAGTTCATTGAAAAAAGAAACTGCATCGTCTTGTGGTGAAGGAATACTCGTTTTTTGACTTCCCCATACGAGAAAAACTCTCCCATCAACGGTTTTTCCTTGCTTTAATATCAACCATTTCAAAGCGTTATGGGCTTTTTGTGAAACATCGTAGCTAACACATGTTACATCATTACCTTTAGCAAAACGACCTCGATAAGTAAACCCTGTGGTATCATTAGAAGATATAAGCTTAGCCTTATCACCAGCTCGCCTCAAGCCACTTGAATGCATAACTGTTCTTGGCTTTCTTTCTCCCGTTACATAGCATAGATCGTTTTCTTGTAATTTATCTTTATAGAATCCGATAAAAGAATCATATACCTTACCATCCTGCCAAATCTTTATATTATTGATTTCTCCAGGTTTATGTGTGTTGAAGCGAATAAAAACTTTGTCCTGTGTATCATTGATTACTTTAAAAAGTTCTGGTTTATCGCCATACTCTTCGGTAGCTTCTTTCGACCATTTAGAAATCAATTTATTGTTTTTATCTAATGTGAGAATAGAAACCGCAACAAGATCTTCAACAATAGTCCCCTTCTGAACGTATTGATAGATTGCTTTTACCCTATCATTGGAAAAAGCAGATTCACTCCATTCATGCAATTTCTCTAAATAGTCATCATAAGGCGAATCCTCTTTTTTTATCTTTCCTCCATACTTTTCAAAATCTCCTGCCACATAAACTAATTTATCATGCAAGGGATGTGGTCGAACTGCTGAGCCAGCTCTCCCAAAAGATCCTTCCGTACAAGGGATAACTGTAGTAGCATCATCTTTATCTATCACTTTGGCTTGATAAAAATTTCCCTGTTCATCGACAGTAATTTCAATTTGAGCATTTTGTGTTGTATGGGCAATTGGCAACAATGTATACTCCCGGTTACTTCTAGTTCTTACCACCTTGCCTACTTGATCGATGTTTTCTTCATATGTCTGAAATAAATCATACATCCAGCCCATCTAGGTCCTCCTTCCTTTCGCCATTTCTTTTTCCAAATCTTCCACAGATTGCACGTTTTCTTTTAGGAAGGATTTTGGTGTTAGCTCAGAAATAGGTCGAATTAATTCACACTCATCCGGTCGGATAAAGTGAATATACCCATCTTCCAACACTGGATTCCATAATCTTGTCTCTAGCATATTGACCCCAGTTTCATCGGGGTAATTTAACCCATGTACCATTGTCCCTAAGTGAATTGAGCCATACTGATCGTAATAACCCTCCCCTTTGCCAAATTCACATGGTTCGACATAGGCCGGGCACTCTCGAGTTCCTAAAAAAACATCTCTTCTTCCACCTGCATTCACGCATCGTATTGCAATGTTATGATGTTTATGCTCGTTTCGGTCATAAGCTAGATCAGGACGATGAGGATTGAATATAAAATGGGCACGTACCTGATACCGCACATTTTTCAAATAAGTATAGTTAGCTAATGTATTTCCACCTTTGTACTCAATTGGACGGATTCCCTTTGCCTCCATTTTAATTGGATTCATTATTCTAACCCCATCAATGATCCAAAGAATCGTCGGTTTCCAGTAAAGCGATTCAGTAATACCCTTAAGTGCTTGGTATGTGGGAACTTGATAAGATAGTTTCTCTCCTCCCATCTTTGTTACAGGATCAGTAAATAACGCATAAGCACCATATACCTCAAATTCAACTTGATTTCGCACAGTCTCACCTCTTTTCTATAAAATGTGTGGGGCCATTTTCCCTTCTTCCCCAACTGAAATGCCATAATTTAAATCATACGCATTTTCCCTTAAGGCCAGTATTCTTCCATCCAATAAGGGGATTAAGTCTCCTGAATTACTAAGCTCTTGAAGCTCGTATTTAAATACGTTAACAACGTATTGTTGTGACTTTTTCAATATGGATGACATCTTCTTTAAATCAACATCCCCATTTAGTTCTGCTATGATATCTGCTCCACCTTTATAGGGAACTATAATTGACGTTGCTTGCTGGTCAATGACTTGAAAATGATCGCCAACTGTTTTCATACTTGTATAGAGTTGCAAAGGAAAATGTTCGCCCGTCTTGTTTTTATAATGCTGTTTGTATGTTTCACTTCCTGCAAGTAAATTGTATAGATTTTCTTTCAACGATGGCACATGAAAACCTAGCTCATTTTCCAATTCCGTATAATAATTTTTGAAGTACAGATTCATTACTTCAGCCGATAATAGGTCCTTGGAAATATTCCCGTTTTGCTTATCTATCAACATCCGCTCTGTAATTTCTGCCCCAGCTTTGATAGTCTTTAAATAATTAAGGTTTTCTTCTTTATGATTAACTACATAGACGTTCCGTTGTTCATGTTCACCATGGCGATTACACCTGCCTGCCGCCTGGGCAATTGAATCCAATCCAGCTAAAGACCTAATCACACAATCAAAGCTAATATTAACTCCTGCTTCGATTAATTGCGTACTGATACAAATTACTTTCGCACCACTTTGCAAGGTGCTCTTGACTTTTGCCAATATCGCTGTCCGATGTGCTGCACACATCGACGTACTCAAATGGTATACTACTGTATCCTCGTTCTTACTTAGTTGGTTGAACAACTTTTTTACCACTGTCTTTGTATTTAGGATAACTAATACACTAGATGATTCATTAAGGACATCTAAAACAAAATATGATAACTCCTCTGTATTCCAGCCGCCATGTCTTGTCCGGTCCACAATTTCTACTCGCTTAAAATGATCTGTTACCTTATCAAGATTCGGAACAATTTCTCCGTCGATACCATCAATACTATCCTCAACAAATTCAAGGGCAGGCTGAGTCGCCGTACATAATAGAATACTTGAATTGCAAACATTCCTTAGATAGTTCAATGCTTCATTAAACATGGATATACATTTAACAGGAACTGCTTGCACTTCATCAAAAATAATGACCGTATTTGCCAGATTATGAAATCGACGAATATCTCTTGTACCTTTTGAATAGAAAGTATTTAGAAATTGGACCATTGTTGTGAAGATAATAGGTACTTCCCAGTTGTCCTTTGTTAACTGATGTGTCTTTCTCTTCTGATATGGTATTTTGGCATCTTTATCTTCATCTTCTTTAATTACATTTGAATGGTGCTCAAGAATATGCTCATCTTCTTTTAAAATTTCTCTAACCTCAGCTGCATTCTGTTCAATAATTGAAGTATAGGGAACCACATAAATGATTCTGTCCTTACTAAATTTGGCTGCATGCTTTAGTGCATATCGTAAACTTGATAGCGTTTTTCCGCCACCAGTAGGAATCGATAATGTGTAAATACCAGATGGACGGTCAGCGAATTTATCACACTCCTCAGACATTTGCTCTCGAAGACGGTCAATTGCATTAATGTTAACATCATTATTTAATGAGTTTAAATGTTCTGTTAGTCTTTGATAGAATAAATTAAATAAATCATTGTTATTTCGCGATTCAGGAACATTAATATCCTCTTCAAAACACCTTGAATCTGTCCTATCCGCATCGATTAAACAGCTGAAAATATATTTAGTTAAAAATGTCATCGTGAGGTATGGATTTTTTGATTGAGATCGCTTATTGTTTCGCGTTAGAACGTCTGTTAATTCGTTCTTACTATTCTGAAGGTCGTCTGTAAGGGATTTTAAAGGAGCTATCAATTGAAAGAAATTGTCTTTAACTCTGTCAATGTCATTAATTTCTTTCTCTTTTACTCGTCGCATATAGGTAGAGGTTGTATCTGGAGATAGAAAATCTTGTAGGCCCATATGGTGAGATAATATAACGTTACCTAATATTTCAGCAATAATCTGCATGGGCACATTTTGACCATGGTGATGGAAATACTCGAATAATATTTTTCCACCTGCGGTCGAGTGGTCTACACTTCCTTTTTTAGGTGGATGATTTGGGTTGTTAACTGCTTCTAAAATATAGTCCCGAAATTGAGTGCTCAATTTACCTGAGTCATGTAACAAACCTGCAATATATGCTAACCGTTCTACTCCTATTTTTTTACCATACCGAGCAGATAATTTACTTACACTCATTAAATGCTCTTCAACCGACTGAATATGACCATCTTCATTACGTATATGGGCAATATACTCCATATATTTGCCTCCAATTCTTAAAAAACTAATAATTAGCCCGCCGATAGCTTCATAATCACATATCTAGGACGGTTCTTATATTTAATACTCACGCCAAAAGGTTTTGTCTGCATTTGACTACGTGTCCTGCTATTACTTATACCTAGATCAAAAAAATAAACGTAGGGAAATAGGGAATTTATAAACTGCGACTGCAGTCGGTTGGGGCAAAAAAGTTTAAACAAAGGTCGGTTGAAGTGACAATCAAATATACTTACCATTAATAGTAAGTATATTTGGTTAATTTCCCATATAATTTACATTTCCTGCAAAATTATTAAAAACCTTTATTTCTGCCCTCTGTGTTATGATAGTTAGCCTAGGGGCTAATAGCGCACCCAGGGAATATACTTAAAACCTCCTCATGCGCAGAAGTCGTCCCAAAGAAAAATAAAAAAAAGCAAGGTAATTAACCTCGCTTGATTTCAAAATGGTGGGCGATACTGGATTTGAACCAGTGACTTCTACGATGTCAACGTAGCACTCTGCCGCTGAGTTAATCGCCCTTGTTGCCCAGCTTTATCATAAAACTGGGCTTATTAAGTTATAAAAAGCTTATATTTTTTCACGATTGAATTTCGACCACTTTGCTCGTTCTAACCGAGTGAGCTATGGGTCCGTAAAACGGCGGTAATTCCCGCCGCCGTAGGATATATTATGACTGAAAAAGTGGGAAATGTCAAGCAGCGCAGTGCTGCATATTTCTAGTAATGGGTGTACAGGTTACCATAAGGACGTGCATTGTATGGTACCAGTTTGATAAATTCTCCCTTTAGAATATCCTCGGCGGAGCAATCAAAATGGGCAGCAAATTGCTTTACATAAGTATTGATTGTATCTTTGTCCTGCTCAGTCAATGGCTCTACCCGGACTTCTTTACCAAGTTTATATTCTGCTACTTCACCCCTGACGTACATCACGCCACCATGCATGCCGGTACCGCAGTAGTCACCTACCGGTTCCTTCTGCCCGTTTAGGTTAAGCACCATCAAGATACCACCGGCCATATATTCACCGAAAAAACTCCCCGCCGAACCGCCTACCACCATTGCCGGCACCATTTCTTTATACTCCTTCATGTGAATGCCACCACGATAGCCCACATCGTCTCTGATAAAGACGCTGCCACCTCGCATGGCATATCCCGTGGCATCGCCGCTGCGACCGTGAATTACCAGAGTTCCGCCGCTCATGGTATTGGCAGTACCTTCCTGGGTGTTCCCCTGAACCAAAACTGTTGCTCCATTCATATATGCGGCCAAGTCATTACCGGGCGTACCTTCCAGAAGTAATTTAATGTTTCCCGGTAATGCATCGCCAATATAGCGCTGACCGTTAACATTTCTTATCTTAATATTGGTTTCCCCGCCGGCTATCATTTCATGAATTTTTTCATTTAATTCCTTATAATATACACCACTGGCATCAATTACCGCCATGTTACCGCACCTCCCTCAAGTCGGGAATGACGGGTATCTGCAGGTAATACTATCAACCCCGGTTCAACGCTTAGTAGGCTTTCCAACATTCCGCTGACATCAACCCGGTCTATCATCAAACCGGTAAGAATACCGCTTCTGTCCACGGCGTTAATGCGGATAAAGCCGACTAATTTATGGTCTTTAACCAGCAGCTTAACATAACTGTCATCAGCAGCATTGACATATTCTTCGGCGTCTTTGTCCTTTACCAGGCCCGCAGTAGTCATGGCCAAACCAAAAAAGCCGATGGCATTTTTGGCAAATCCGCCGGGGTAAACTACCTCATTGCCGGTCATATTTATCCCCGCTGTGTTACCCTGTTGATAAGCGTTGGGCAAAATGGGGATCACCCGGTTTTCGCCGGCAAGCAGATCATAATTCTCCGCCACATCTCCGGCCGCGTAAATGCCTTTGATAGATGTCTCCATATGATTGTCGGTGACAATGCCCCGGTTAATCTCGATATCGCTGTCTTTGGCCAGGCCATGATTGGGAACTACGCCCACTGCCATAATAACCATATCTGCAGTAATCTCAGTACCATCGGCCAAAGCAACTATCTTTTTCCCATCATTTTCCGTTATGGCGTCCGCTGTGACGCCAAAGTGAAACTTTAGGCCTTTACCCACTAGATGCCTTTGAACCAGCTGAGCAGCTTTTTCATCCAGAATGCTGCTCAGAACATGCGGTGCCAAATCCACTACCGTTACATCTACCCCTAACTTAATCAGCCCTTCAGCTGCCTTCAGCCCGATTAGTCCTGCGCCGATAATGACTGCCGTTTTGCCGGCGCCGGCATGCTGCTGCAGCTCTTTGGCATCGTCCAGCTTAATAAATGTAAATATTCCTTCATTTATAGCGGATAACCCTTTGACGGGAGGGATAAAGGGCTTACCACCCGTGGCTAATAGCAGCTTATCGTAAGCTATCTTCTGCCCGTCAGCCAAGACCACCTCACCGGCGACAGTATCCAAAGATACCGCTTTTTTCCCCAATAGCACTTCGACATTATTTTTCCGATAAAAATCCTTCGGCCGGTAAATCATTCCCTCTTCTTCCTTCGTACCAGCCAAAAAATATGAGATTAACGGTCGGGAATAAGTGTGATATGGTTCATCGGAGATTACCGTAATCGGGTTTTCCCGGTCTAGCAGTCTGATACCCTCTATGGCACCAACTGCTGCGGCAGAATTGCCAATAATACAATAGCGCACCTTATTCCCCACCTTTCTCTTTTAGTACCAGGGCAGCGTTAGGACAATTTGCCACGCAGGCAGGTTCGCCCTGCTCTAGACACAAATCACATTTTGCTACCACTTTACCGACACCTTCATCCCGGAAAATTGCACCATAGGGACAAACCACGATACATGTCCAACACCCGACACAGCGTTCCGGGTCATTTAAGATAGCCCCTGTTTTCTCATCCCTGTACATAGCACCGGTTATACATGCTGTCAAACAGTGCGGTTCTTCACAATGCCGACACTGCAGGGCGAAGGACAAGGGGATATCCTCCTCTACCTTTACCCGGGGAACGGGAAGTACTTCCGCTTTCTTAAAAGCTTTTACCAAATCATCGGGATATTTGCTATGTGCCGCCGAACAGTGGATTTCGCAGAGACGACAACCGATACAGTGTTCCTCCCGAGCATAAATCTTTTTCATCTGCTCAACCTCCTATTCACCGGCAGCCTTAATGCCTAAGATATTTAAATCACGATCGGATAACCCCACTCCCCGCAGCATCAGTCGATTACCGCGAAGACTTTCTATGGCGTTAATACCCATACCGCCCAACATTTCCTTAATCTCATGTTTCCATGCCCGCAGCAGGTTGGCTGCTCTCTCGGCACCAATTTCCGGGTTAAGTCTTTTTACCAGCTGGGGATTCTGCGTCGCAATACCCCAGTTACATTTCCCGGTATAACACTTTTGGCACATATGGCAGCCCAGAGAAATTAATGCCGCGGAACCGATGTAGACCGCATCTGCACCCAAGGCAATTGCCTTCATCACATCAGCACTGTTGCGAACACTACCGGCTACCAATAAGGATACCTGATGGCGAATACTCTCTGCCCGCAAGCGGCTGTCCACCGCCGCTAAGGCCAGCTCGATGGGTATACCTACGTTATTCCTGGTTCTAAGCGGGGTTGCTCCGGTACCGCCCCGGAAGCCGTCAATGGTGATAAAATCTGCACCGGCTCGGGCAATTCCCGAGGCAATGGCCGCCACATTATGCACAGCAGCAATCTTAACACCTACCGGCTTTTCATAGCGCACTGCCTCTTTCAACGAATAAATCAACTGCCTCAGGTCTTCAATGGAATAAATATCATGATGCGGTGCCGGCGACAGGGCGTCACTTCCTTCAGGTATCATCCTGGTCTCGGAAACCTCTCGACCAACCTTTTCTCCAGGCAGGTGACCACCGATGCCCGGCTTGGCTCCCTGACCGATTTTAATTTCCACCGCCGTTCCGGCATTGAGATATTCGGGATGAACGCCGAAACGCCCGGACGCAACCTGGACAATGGCATTATCCCCGTATTGATACAAATCCTTATGCAGCCCACCTTCACCGGTATTAAATACCGTGCCCATTTCTTTAGCGGCAGCCGCCAGCGATTTAATGGCATTTAGGCTGATGGAGCCAAAAGACATGGCCGAAAACATCACCGGTAATTCAATATCTATTTGAGGGCTAAGTTTTGTTTCCAACTGCCCATCCTTAAAGTCAAGTTTATCTGCCTTCCGCCCGACAAAAGTCTTAACCTCCATTGGTTCCCGCAAAGGGTCAATGGATGGGTTAGTAACCTGACTAGCGTTTAACAGCATATGGTCCCAGTAAATGGGGTATGGCTTGTCATTACCCATACCGGTTAATAAAATACCGCCGCTGTCAGCCTGCTTATAAATAGATTTAATAGCATCCGGAGTCCAATTGGCATTGGCCCTGAAATCCATCGGAAACTGCTTGATGGAAATAGCATTTGTGGGACAAAGGGTCACACAGCGGTGACAAGCCACGCACTGCTGGTCCACCGCCTGCACTTTATCCAACTCTTCATCATAGACGTGAGCTTCGTTAGCACATTGCCGGACACATACTTTACATTTAATACATCTGTCTTGGTTTCGTTCAATTAAAAATTCTGGGGTACTCATTGATTGCCTCATAAGCTTTCCACCCCTTCCAATAAGCCAATTATCGGTTCGCCGCCTTGAGGTGACCATACTTTTTCGGGGTTAGCACAAACAGCGCGAATGGCGGCCTCTTCGCTGGCGACATAAAGTTCTTCTTTATCTTCTGCTGCCACCAGCGACCGCAGTTTTAACCTGTCATTTAACGCCATAAAACCATTCTTAGAACCGAGTATTATGGAAAACGGCCCATTGATTAAAAGACTGCTGTAGGTTGTCCTAAGCGCTTTGACAACACGCTTCTCTTGCTCGTCCATCCGGTCGATACTCTCCCAAAATGGCGCAGCCACTGTTTTTACAGCTAGGTCTAACGGTAGTCCGTGTTTCCTTAATAACAAATCAAAGGTGTAGGTAATTGCTTCGGTATCGGTCTGCAAAGTACATTGGTAGTCAAACATCTCCAGATATCTCCTATTAGCATCATAGGATGAAATTTCACCATTATGCACCACCGACCAATCAAGCAAAGTAAACGGGTGAGCCCCGCCCCACCAGCCCGGTGTATTAGTAGGAAAACGGCCGTGGGCCGTCCAAATATAGCCGCTATACTCATCTAAACGGTAATATTCACCCACATCCTCAGGAAATCCCACAGCCTTAAATGCCCCCATATTCTTACCGCTGGAGGCCACAAACGCCCCCTTATAACAGCTGTTAATCTTCATGACGCATTGGGCCACATATTCGTCCGCTGAAAGCTCAGCATCACGTAATTTGTCCTCTAATGGCGTCATGAAATAGCGCCATAATATCGGTCCCCTGCCAATGCCGCAGACTTTCCGGGTAGGTATCCGACCGGATAAATCCACTGCAAAATGACTGTTGAAAAAGCGTTCCACTTCTTCTTTGGCCTGCAGCGAATCAAAGAACATATGAAAAGCATAATGATTCTTATATTCTGGGTAGATGCCGTATGCTGCAAAACCACCGCCTAAGCCGTTGGAACGGTCATGCATCACCGCAATTGAGTCAATGATCTTGGTACCGGAGAAACTCCTGCGCTTCCGGTTGATAATCCCACTGATAGCGCATCCTGACGGAATACGCACGTCTCCTTCCATAAACACCATACCACCTCCAAAAATTCTCATCAGGAGCCGGGGGCATATACGGAGCCCTAATGCATCTAGCTCATATATTGCCCCCGCCTTTTAAAAACTTATTTGTGTTGCAAGGAAATTGGAAATTAAAACATGGTCAAATAATTTTCTAATTCCCAATTAGTTACCTGAATTCTATACTTATCCCATTCCAATTGTTTTGCATCTACAAAGCGCCGATAGATGTGTTCTCCCAATGCGCTCTGAATTATTGTATTACCTTTCAATTCGACTAAAGCTTCTTCTAAACTGCCCGGTAAACTATCAATCCCTACTTCTGCCCGCTGGGCGGCGTTCATTTCGTAGATATTCTGGTTTACTGGTTTTGGCGCTTCTATCTTATTCTTGATTCCGTCCAAACCGGCCTTAAGCATTACTGCAATAGCCAAGTAAGGGTTAGTTGACGGGTCAGGGTTTCTCATTTCTACCCTAGTCCCCACTCCACGTCTAGCAGGAATACGAATCAGCGGGCTGCGGTTACGGGCAGACCATGCCACGTATACAGGGGCCTCGTAACCGGGCACCAAACGCTTATAGGAGTTTATTGTGGGATTGGTAATAGCAGCCATTGCCCGGGCATGTTTTACCAAACCGCCAATGTAGTAATGAGCGTCTTCACTTAACTCCAATTCTCCATTGGGGTCGTAAAAAGCATTTTTACCGTCTTTAAATAGCGACTGGTTGCAGTGCATACCGGAACCATTAATTCCCATGATGGGTTTTGCCATAAAGGTAGCATGCAGTCCGTGACGCTGAGCCAAGGTTCTTACCACGTATTTAAAAGTCAGTATATTATCCGCAGTGGTCAAAGCATCGTCATATTTGAAGTCAATTTCATGCTGACCGGGGGCCACTTCATGATGTGATGCCTCTATTTCAAACCCAAGCTGCTGCAGGGTAAGCACCATATCTCTGCGGGCGTTTTCACCCTGATCCACTGGAGTTAAGTCAAAATAACCGGCTTTGTCATGAGTCTCCAAGGTGGGTTTTCCATTTTGGTCGGTATGGAAGAGAAAAAATTCAGCCTCGGGACCGACGTTCATGGTATACCCCATTTCCTTTGCTTCAGCAATTACCTTTTTTAAGGTGTTACGCGGGCAGCCGCTAAATGGAGTGCCGTCAGGATTGTAAATATCGCAGATTAATCTTGCCACAGCGCCTTCTTGGGGTCGCCAGGGAAATACAGCGAAAGTATCGGGGTCGGGCTTCAAATACATATCTGATTCTTCAATACGCACAAAACCTTCAATAGAAGAACCATCAAACATTAGCTCCCCGTCCAGGGCTTTTTCCAACTGGTCACGAGTAATAGCGACATTTTTCATCACACCAAAAATATCTGTAAATTGCAGCCGAATAAATTGAACATCCAAATCCTTTGCTTTTTTCAAAATCTCTTGTTTAACTTCCGGTTTCATAGTTAAAACCTCCCAAAATTAATTTAAATTAAAAATGCGTCCCAAACATAAGGTGCATAAAAACACCTAGTTCGGAACGCCTTTGCTCCAGTCATACCAGCAGACATCATTGCCTGCTAAAATATTTGATTTTATTAATTGTAACATTACATCCAATTTTGCTCAAGCAGCAATTTCCATGTATACAATATTTCCATCAGAAACTTCTGGGAAAAAAGTAAAATGCGGGGTGCATTCCCGGATTTAGCTGCCTAAATCATGAGCTAAAATAATTGCTTCCGCCACCTGGCGCATAGAGACACATTTATTCATGCTTTGCTTACGAATCAACTTATAAGCTGCTCCTTCGCTAATATTTTTTGTCTCCATTAAAATTCCCTTCGCTCTTTCCACCAGCTTTCTGGTTTCCAAAGTTTCTTTTAGCTCAGCCACTTCCTTTTCCAACTGCTGAATGCGTTGAAAGTTACTTCGGGCAATGCCGATACTGCTTATTAGGTTAGTGTCAGTAACCGGTTTTATCAACCAGGATATCAGCCATGGCTCGTGCCCCTTTGTCGTATGCTCCCGCTGCCAGTTATTTAATAAAACTACTGCAGGAGCTATATTATCTTCATAAGCGATGCGGGCAAGTTCCATACCGTTAAGCCCTGGCAGGTCAGCATCGACAATGATAAGAGCCGGCAGGGTAGACCTGATCCCCCTAATAGCAGTGTTTCCGTCGGCTGCCTCACCCACAATTTGATACCCTTCACGGATTACCGCCTGCCGTACCTTTTCCAAAACTCTTTTATCTTGTGTCGCCACGAAAATTTTAGACTGAAACATAAAGTTCCCTCCAAAGTCGTCCTGTCTATAGTCTATACAAATCTTGTCGTAAACTACAATGAATAGTTAAAATGAATACTTGCAAGTCTTTTAAGACGCAGCAGAAGGCTTAGTTCAATTTATGCCTCCTCAAAGATATGCTTTCTGAATGGTACAAAGAAATCCCCACCAGAAACCTGATGAGGACGCCATTGCCCTAAAACCGATGTAATTCAAACTAATTATGAATAAAAATGACCCCGGTGTCAAGGAATACCCTAGAAAATATTGTATACTTCATTTCGGCATCTGGCCATCCCTTGTATATAGATGCCATAATTGTAACAAACTACCTATTGAGGGGGTGGCGACGCTGTTAAGTGAACAGCTTCAGTTAAATGTAAGCGATGCCCAAGCAGTAGAACATTTTTTGGATAAAACCCAACTGGTGGCGAAAAAACTTCTTTTGTATGCCGATTCGGCCCAAAATTCTTCGGTGAAGAGTATGTTCAAGAAGGAAGCTTCGCTGCTGGTCAAGGTAGCTGAGGAATTAGAAGGAATGAAAATAAGTTTGCTTAATGCTGAGGAGTGAGAAATAATATGCCTGATATTAATAAATATATCAGTGACTTCGAAATGCTAAGGGATTATGAGAAAGACGCCCACCTTGCCTCAATTGCCTATCAGGCCTTATCAGTGCTGGTAAGTGATAATAGTTTAAAAAAGAAATTCTTAAAGTACAGCGCCCTAGCCTCAGAATCTGCCGAAAAGTTTGGTAAAAAAGCACTAGAAATAAGACCATAAAACATATTTTTAGACAATAAACTACCCTTAAAACTGTACCATCAAATTGGTGCGGTTTTTTCAATTGTTCAATTCTATTTTGACTTACTTTGCACAACTGAACTGCTATAGCATAGATTGTTATTGAGAATGAAAATCATTATCTAATAAGAGGAAATATCATTAAGGAGGATTTTTTATGTGTGGCATTGCCGGATGGGTAGATTGGCAAAAAAATTTGTTACGAGAAAAGAATGTACTACAAAAAATGGGTGATACGTTAAACTTGCGGGGGCCTGACGACGCTGGCGTCTGGCTTTCTCTCCATTGCGGGCTGGTTCATCGAAGATTGGTGGTGATTGACCCAGAAGGTGGCAAACAGCCGATGACGCGTTATCTTGGTCCCAGGGCTTATACCCTGGTGTATAATGGCGAACTTTATAATACTGAAGACCTTCGTCGACAACTTCTCCAGCGCGGATACCGATTTTCCGGTCATTCGGATACTGAGGTATTGCTGTTATCCTTTTTAGAATGGGGACCGGAATGCGTAGAGCATTTCAATGGGATATTTGCCTTCGCGCTTTGGGACGATACGGAAGAAAGCTTGTTTTTGGCCCGGGACCGACTAGGTGTAAAACCCCTTTTTTTTAAAACTCATAACGGTGGTTTACTGTTTGGGTCGGAATTAAAATCCATCCTGGCTCACCCGGAAGTAAAGCCCCAGGTGGATAGCGACGGCCTGGCGGAAGTGATTGCCCTTGGTCCCGCGCGCACACCGGGTCATGGAGTGTTTAAGGGTATAGACGAATTAAAACCGGGCACTTGGCTATTTTTTAGCCGCCAGGGAATAAAACAGCAGCAGTACTGGCAGCTTCAAAGTAAGGAACATCATGACAGTCTGCCACAAACAATCGAGACTGTGCGACATTTGCTTACCGATGCCGTAGAGCGCCAGCTGGTATCCGATGTGCCGGTATGCACCTTATTATCCGGCGGTTTAGATTCCAGCGGACTATCAGCAATTGCCGCTAAATACTATCAAAAACATAACAGAAAAACCCTTAACACTTACTCAGTTGATTACGTTAATAATGATAAACATTTCCATGCCAATGAATTCCAACCAAATTCAGATTCACCGTGGATTCCCCTGGTGGCAAATTATCTGGGTACCAAACATCATGATATTCAATTAGATACCCCCGAATTGGCATCATCCCTGTCCGATGCATTAATGGCGAGAGACCTACCGGGTATGACGGATATTGATTCTTCCCTCTACCTCTTCTGTAAAGAAATAAAGCAAGATGCCACAGTAGCACTTTCAGGAGAATGTGCTGACGAAATTTTCGGTGGTTATCCTTGGTTTTACCGTCAAGAGGCTCTGAACGCCGAGACTTTTCCTTGGATGCGCATGCAGCATAGAAGACTTAGCTTCTTTTCACCCTCTCTGATAAAGAAAATAAAGGCCTCGGATTATCTGTACCAGCGCTACCAGGCAGCCCTACAAGAAACCCCTACACGGGCTGAGGAAACACTACATGAAACCAAAATGCGTCAGATGCTTTACCTCACTCTTACCCGTTGGATGCCGACTTTGTTAGACCGTAAGGACCGTATGAGCATGGCTGTAGGGCTTGAAGTAAGGGTTCCTTATTGTGACCATCGTCTGGTGGAATATGCCTGGAATATTCCCTGGGAAATGAAGAACCACGGCGGCCATGAAAAAGGCATTCTTCGCAGCGCCTTAGAGGGCCTGCTCCCCCTGGACGTTATTTATCGAAAAAAAAGTCCTTACCCCAAAACCTATAACCCCAGCTATTTAAAAGCGGTAAGCCTCAAAGTAGACAATATTCTTCAGGACCCCTCTTCACCTATTCTACCGCTAATTAATGAAAAAGCTGTACGGAGCTTAATTGACGAAGATGCCCGACAAATAAATCTGCCCTGGTTCGGCCAGCTGATGAGCGGACCCCAAATGCTGGCTTTTCTGATACAGCTAGATTTGTGGCTGCGCCATTATGACGTGGAGTTGATATAATAAAAAAACCAATAACTTGACAAAATGGTGCCAGGCACCATTTTGTCAAGTTATTGCTCAAGAGCAAAACTCAATTGTATTTTATACTTTCTAATACTTAAAAAACCTCCCCGGCTATTGAACGAGAAGATGCTCATTCACTGCCGGGGAGTCCTTCTTTAGATGGCTTTTTCTCCAGACTCACCGGTACGGATTCGCACCGCGTTTTCCAGCGGATAGATGAATATTTTACCGTCGCCGATTTTACCGGTCCGCGCCTTTTCCACAATAACTTCTACAATTTCGTCCACTTGAGCATCTGCTACTACTGCTTCAATCTTGACCTTTGGCAGTAAGTCAATCGTGTACTCACTACCTCGATATACTTCTGTTTTTCCTTTTTGTCCACCACATCCAATGACATGGGTAACCGTCAATCCCTGAATACCATAGGCCCCCAGTGCCTCTTTAACCTCTTCAAACTTTGATGGTCTAACGATACACTCTATCTTTTTCATCCTTTTACCCCCTATTCCACTGTCGGCACTTTAGCCCGAAGCATGAAATCGCCGTATGCCTCAATTGCGTGTTCACCTATATCCAGTCCGGCTACCTCCTCTTCCTCAGTAACCCTAAGCCCAATTACTATGTCAATGGCCTTAAAGAGTACCACCGTGGTGGTAAGAGTCCAAGCAAGTACGGCAATGACACCAATAGCCTGCACCTCAAACATAGCTAAGCCGCCGCCATAAAATAGCCCGCCATCGGTAGCGAATAACCCCACCGCCAGTGTACCCCATACACCGGACATACCATGAACTGCTACGGCACCTACCGGGTCATCTATCTTGAATACCTTGTCAATAATCTCTACTGCCAGCAAAGTAATTACGCCGGCTATTAGTCCAATTATCAGCGCTCCACCGGGACTAACGCTGGCAGTCCCTGCTGTTATTCCTACCAGTCCCCCCAATGCACCATTTAAAGTGAGACTAACGTCCGGCTTGCCGTGACGAACCCAGGAATATATCATGGCAGCAAAGGCACCGGCAGCAGCAGACAGGTTTGTGGTCATCGCTATGGCTGCAATATCAGGGGTAGTGCCGGAAATCGTACTTCCCGGGTTAAATCCAAACCAGCCAAACCATAGGAGAAATACCCCGAGGGCCCCAAGAGTAAGGTTATGACCGGGTATAGCATGGGATTTACCATCACTACTGTATTTACCCACTCTCGGGCCAAGAATCTTTGCTCCGACCAAGCCGGCCCATCCCCCCAGAGAATGAACCACGGTAGAACCGGCGAAATCCACAAATCCCAATTGAGCTAACCAACCGCCGCCCCACACCCAGTGTACAACCACTGGATAAATTAAGCCGCTGATCACGATACTATAGGCAAAATAAGCAGCAAACTTCGTCCGTTCCGCCATAGCGCCGGAAACAATGGTGGCTGCAGTAGCGCAAAACATAGTCTGGAAAAGAACAAAAGCCATTAAAGGAATTCCTAGCCCAAGATGATCAAATCCATCATTAATCATAAAACCTGTCGATCCAAACAGCCCATTGGTGCTGACCCCAAAAGCCAGGCCAAACCCTACTAGCCAAAATACCAATGTTCCGGATACAAAATCCATCACATTTTTCATGATGATATTAGCAGCATTTTTGGCCCGGGTAAAACCTGCCTCCACCATGGCAAAACCAGCTTGCATAATAAATACCAGAAAAGCCGCAATCAGAGTCCAAACGGTGTCAATTGCTACAGCATTACTTGCAGTACTAATGCCATCCGCTGCCGATGCCATACCGGGAATAAGTAATAGCATTAAGCACACTAACAAACTAAACATTAAAAACCTTTTCATTCTTATCCTCTCCTTTTTAATCTATTGAGACAATTAACTAACTTACAGCTACTTCGAATCACCTCCGGAATTAATTTGTATCAATATTCAAAGTGGCACCATTGACCTGTAATACCGGTTCAATGGCACCACTGCCACGGTCTCCTTAGTCCATAAAAGGATAAAAGAAAAATGCCCCCCGAAAAATATTAACGAGAGGCATCATCGCTCCAATCCGCACCTGTGCGGAAACTAAAAAATGCCCTGCAAACCTTAAGTTCACAGGACATCGTTGTCCTTTTGGCAACATCATCGTTGCACTAATTTTGAAGTTTGAATTATTATAATACCATTTACTGAGTAAGTCAATGTATTTTAGCGAGTATGTTGTATACTCAGAAGGAAACGCAGCAAAAAAAACGAAATTAAAATTTGCTAAGGAAATCTTTTAGTTCCGTTAAATCTCCTCGCCCATCTGGTTCATATGTAGGGTCACCACGATCAATTAAATTCTTTGTAACCAGGAAAGTTGTCATTCCTAAGGATTTAGAGACTATATCCTCTTGCACATCATTACCGATCATCAAGCATTGCGCTGGCCTGACTTTGATCTTATCAGAAATTTCTTGGTAATAACGGGGATTTGGTTTACAGGTGCAGGTATTTTCATATGCGGTTACCAAAGCCCATGGGAAGTGCCCCACCCCTGCCCACTCCATCCGATGACGGATGGCGGCTTCAGGAAATACCGGGTTTGTGGCTAATACTATCTTATATCCCTTATCCACTGCTAGTTGTACCACTTCGGCTGCTTGTTCAGTATACCCTGCATACTGTTTTAGCTGGGGAAATTCGTCCCGATAAAAAGTTTCAAAGAGTGGTGCCATCACTTCTCTTTCCTGTTTAATAGCAGGGAGAAACTGCTGCATGAACAGCTCCTCGTTGGAAACGGTACCATCATTTTGCAGCATCTTTTCCGTCGCCGTCAGCAGGTATTTGAGAAATTCAGCAGGCGCGGCAACATCACGAAAGTAGGGGGCAACGGTGCCAAAATACTTTTTGAGAAATTCTTCAGTATTTAACGGCAGCAGCGTGCCGTCTAAATCGAATAAAATAGCTTTAGACATTTTCTCACCTCATTATCATAAAAGTTTTGGGAATAATAACCGGCAGCTACATGGCCCCTGATAATCGTTTAATGTGAGGACGTGATTTCTTGAAGCCCATTCCAGATCATCTATCTCACACACTCAATGTGTTATTTGTCGGTTTCAGCCCCAGCATCCGCTCAGGGGAAACCGGGCACCACTATGCCAATCCTCATAATAGGTTTTGGGCCATCCTTTACCGGGCAGGCTTAACGCCACATAAATTCCGGCCTGAAGAAGACCAGAAACTGCTTGATTTAGGCTATGGGCTTACTAACATTGTATCTCGGCCCACCCGAGGCGCTGCAGATATTAACAAAGAGGAATATCGCCGCGGCAAAAAGGTACTAATGGAAAAAATCAAATATTACAACCCCAAGGTTGTTTGTTTCGTGGGCAAAGGGGTTTACCAGCAGTATAGCGGACAAAGGCAAACAGCATGGGGCATTCAAACCCAGCCCGTGGTACCCGAAACCATCGATTTTGTCGCCCCTTCGTCAAGTGGTTTAGTACGCATCAAGCTAGACGAAGTGGTGGAAATATATCGTCAATTACCGGATCTGATTGATACCCCCTAATAAGCATGACTTGCCAAACCAATCAAGAATGCAGCCAAGCCCAAATACGCGGCCCAATGTTTTATCTTTCTATTAACATTAGGCTTAAAAACAATCAAGAAGATTATAAAACCTAACGGGAAATATAATTGGTTAATATTGAAACGAAAACTGCCGAGAAAGTAGTAGCCAATCAGTTTCAGGACCAAATATTCTTCCTCATTCTCTCGCTGTTGATAAATGTACACCAGTGCGGCTATAATGAGAATGCTAAATACAACCGTATTAAAGAAACCCATATTAATTCCCCCATACATTTATTCTACATACTAAAATTACACGAAAGGATGCTTAGCATGCCAAAGATAGACCTCTCGAAATTCGAGCGAAAAATCACAATGCGAAATATTAGGTTTGAAGACATCAATGACATTATTGAACTTGCCAAAGTCTGCTTTCCCACCATGGAACCCTGGGAAAAAGGCCACCTTGAAAGCCAATTAGAGACTTTTCCCGAAGGTCAATTTTGCGTAGAGTATGACGGCAAAATCATCGGCTCCTGCTCCTCATTAATTATAGAATTTGATGAATACGATGATAAACACACTTTTGACGAAATCTGTGATGATGGCTATATTACAAATCATGACCCACAGGGCAAGAACTTATATGGCATTGAAGTAATGGTTCACCCTGACTACCGCCGCATGAAAATCGGCCGCCGGCTTTATGAAGCAAGAAAACGGCTGGCACAAAAACTAAACTTAGAAAGTATCATCATCGGCGGACGCATACCTAATTACCACAATTATGCTGAAGAAATGCGCCCAAAAGAATATGTTGAACAAGTCACCCAACACAACATCTATGACCCGGTACTCACCTTTCAACTTATGAATGGCTTTACAGTGAAGCGGATTAATTCCGGATACCTAACTGATGATATTGCATCGTTAGAATATGCTACGTTAATGGAATGGAACAATACAGATTATATGCCCGCGCAAAAGAGGCCTCGCCGCCATTATATCAGGTCTGTCCCAGTACGCATCACCGTTATTCAGTATATGCTTAAAAAAATTGATTGTTTTGAGGATTTTGCCCAGCAGTGTGAATACTATGTCAACGTCAGCTCGAACTATAAAGCTGATTTTGCGGTGTTTCCCGAGATATTTACTATCCAGTTGTTATCTTTCTTAGAGGAAACCATCCCCAGCCAGCAGGTAAAAAGGCTGGCAGAGTTCACCGAACCGTTTATTAAACTGTTTTCTTCATTGGCAGTAAACTATAATATAAACATCATCGGCGGGTCACACTTTGCCGAGGTGGATGGTTCCATTTATAACGTATCATACCTCTTTCGCCGGGACGGGAGCATTGACCGGCAGACAAAGCTGCACATTACACCTAATGAGAAAAAATGGTGGGGTATCCAAAACGGTGATGAAATCAAAGTGTTTGATACCGATTGCGGTAAAATTGCCATTCTTATCTGCTACGATATAGAGTTCCCTGAGTTGTCTCGAATTGTAACTGATAGAGGAGCCAATATAATTTTTACCCCATTTTGTACCGATGACCGTCAAGGCTACCTTAGAGTTCGTTATTCCGCTCAAGCAAGAGCAGTGGAAAATCAGATATATACGGTTATTTCCGGCACGGTGGGCAATCTGACCCATGTGGAGAATATGGATGTACAGTTTGCCCAATCTGCTATTTTTACGCCATCGGACTTGGCATTTCCACCAGACGGTATCGCGGGCGAATGCAGTATCAATACCGAAACCGTGATTGTCGGTGAAGTAGATTTAGAAACATTAAGGCGCAGTAGGCGAAATGGTACTGTAACCCAGTTAAAAGACCGACGTAAAGACTTGTACCGCATTAAAGTGATTGATTAACTTCCTTTTCGTAGTGTTCTCCCGAGTACTAACTATGCCCTGGCTTTTAACCAATGCAGGATGATTTCCCTTAATTCGCAGCTTCCAGGTTCCTGCATTAATTCATGGTAAAAACCTGGGAAGAGTTTAAGGGTTTTGTCCGCAGCCGGTATCCTTTTTATAATTTCTTCCGAGCGATTAAAAGGGATAATCTTATCATCCTTCCCATGCAGTACTAAGCAGGGCAGACGGTAATCCCGGTCATTCTCTTTGGCCCAACTGATAGCTTTAAAAAATTCACAGAAAAAACCTACTGTAGCATACTTAAGCACATATGGGTCCTTCTTTAGTCCACGAAGAAACTCTTCATTTCTACTGGCACTTCTCGAAACCACCGGGTAAACACGTAACTTAGAGAAGTATTTGCAGGCAAAGCCATATAACCATCTGGGAATGATGCTTGTTCCCCAGGGTAGACCTAAAGCAGGCGCCGAAAAAATTTGTCCTTTAATCTTTTCCGGGTATTTAATCCCGTATAAAAAGGTAATCAACCCGCCCATACTATGCCCAAAAGTAAATATAGGCAGTTTATGTTCCATGGTAATAAAATCAACCAAGGTCTGCATATCAGCCACAAAGTCCAAGTAAGTAGTTATGTGCCCCTTCTCACCCGGTGCACGGCCATGCCCCCTATGGTCCAAAGCATAAACACCATATTTGTTGGCGATAAGACAATCCGCTAATTGATTATACTGACCCGCGTGCCCACGAAATCCATGACTAATAGTTATGATTGCTTTGGCACCTTTAGGCACCGCACTAAAGCAGGGAATATTGTGGCCATTTTTTCCTTGGACGGTGCGATATCGCATTTTCCCCACACCCTAGCTTTTTTGATCATATTCAATCTATTCCACCTTATTGTAGTCAATCCTGCTGAAAATCTGCCATATTTGCTCTACACCTAATCCCTTTCTTTAAAATAATTACTCATTGGAAAGTCACTATTTATTATCAGTGCTGGGCTAATTCTTTAATCTTTTTATCCTTCGCTTTATCAACGGGACAGGCCGCCGCATGGTCTCGGCCCAGATAAAAATTTTTCCAGCCGGATGTTTGATATAAGTCCCAGTTACATGCCGGTATTTGTGTACCGCGTAGTTGTTCTTCCTCTCCGTATTTTTTCAATCTTGAGTATGCCCTGACATAGATACACTGCCTGTCCGGATTTACCTCACAGAAACCATTGTTACTCCCACCGCAGGGGCCGTTACGTTGGTTTTTCGGGCACTGAGACATAGGGCATACATACCCAGTATCAGGCAGGGCACAGTCGCCACAGTCTTTGCAATCATACAGTCCTACTTTCAACAGTAATTCCAGCTTATGAAAAGGTCTTTCAAGTATTGACCCATCCAGGGCTTTTGATAGATACTTCATGGCCCGATAAAGGGGTTTACCCGGGTCAAAAAAGATACTGTGCATAATTCGTGATATTTTATAAGTGATACCCACCGGTGCGTTTAGCGGCAGTTTTTCCCTATTTACCGGCTTAGTAGTGTTCAGCCCGCTTGCTTTATCTTTCTCAAAATAATAAAATCCTCCTGGAATCGGATAATCAAATTCAGCCGCTAAATCCTGCCAATCAATGCTTAGTTCTTCACCCTTATCGATGATATACTCTACCTGATGATACTTTATATTATGACCGCCGATATGCACGCCGCTAAAACCCATACCTTTCATAACGGCATACATCTTGGCTGCTCTTAATAATCTTTTTTCCAAGCCCTTGTCTGATGCATCTTTTTCTTCTTCAATTTTTGCCAGTAGCTTATCCGGCACCACACAACCAGGAATTTGGTTTTGATTCATTAGTTTTGCTGCGCTATAAGACAAGATATAAAGATTCCCCAAGACCGGAATATCACCATTGTGCACTTTAAGAAATTGCAGGACCTCATGGAACTTTCTCGCATCATAGCCGAGTTGGGTAACAATGAATCGGGCCCCGGCAGCGACCTTTTTTTCAAGTTTAAAATACTGGGTCACTTGTTCCGCTTCAGTGGCCTTAAACGGGGATACCGCTGCACCGGTAAAAAAGCTAGTCGGGTGATACTTAATTGGCCCTTTCCTTCCCTGCACCTCAAGGCCGTTATTCATCTTGGTAATAAGCTCTAACGTATGGGTAGAATCCATATCGAAAACAGGCTTAGGTCTTCTTCCCTCCAGTGCCTCCGGGTAATCACCGGTAAGCACCAAAAGATTGTTTACTTCGGCCCGGTTAAGCGCATAAAGCTGGCTCTCCATTTGATACCTGTTTTTATCCTTGCAGCTAAAATGAACCAGCGGCTCGATACCCATTCGGAGAATTTCCATGCCTAAATAGTCTGCCAGTATCGCTGGGTTTCCGCCGGGATTATCTGTAATAGTCAAAGCATGGACTCTATCACCCTTTGCCGCTTCCTCTGCCGCTTTTAAAGCGCTTTCTTGACTCTTCTCCCGAGCACCTCTACCGGGAACCAGTTCCCACGCTATGGTCATCTCATTTTTATTGTTAAGTGAGTTTTGAAATGTTTCTTTCATTGGTAACTATCTCCCAACTTTAGAGCGATAGTTATAGTTTTTACACAGTCCTTTGCTTTATGATTGGTAATGATACCAAGTAAAATTTAATCGGCATAGGACAAATTTTTACTGAATAAATTTTAAAATACCACAATGTTCAAGAAGAGCGACCACTTTCATAGCTTGCGGCGGCATTAAGGTACTCGCTTCTAGGAAATTATCCTAACCCATAATTTCCTATACAGTGAAAAAAAGTTTTATATCAGAGGGAGGTTTGGGCATGTCAGAAAAAGGCAGTCTAAAAAAGATGTTTCCCGGAGGTAACACATCTATCGGTTTTTATTCTTTTTATGATTACATTATCAGCCAAGAGACAGCCACACGCATCATGGTGATAAAGGGCGGCCCCGGCGTCGGCAAATCCACATTTATGCGAAAAATTTCTTTGGAATTTCGGGAATTGGGTTACGATGTAGAGTTTCATTGTTGTTCATCTGACAATGGTTCTATTGATGGCTTAGTTATCGACGGAAAGGTCGCTATGATTGATGGAACAGCACCACATGTTGTTGACCCTAAAAATCCCGGTGCTGTGGATGAGATTATCCATCTGGGTGATCATTGGCAGGAAACTGTTATACGTAAATTTAAAAATGAAGTACTTGCAGTAAACAAGCGGGTGGGGAGATTGTTTAATATTGCCTATCGCAGTCTGGCGGAAGCCAAGGTTATTCATGATGAGTGGGAAAGTTATATTACTGAAAGTATGGAATTTAATCAGGTAAATAAACTAGCTAACGAACTGCTTACAGAAATATTTGCTCAGCAGCAGGCGGATTACGGGTACAGACCAAAAGTAAGAAAAATGTTTGGCAGCGCCATTACCCCTAACGGCCTGGTGAACACCTTTGACACATTGCTGCAGGACATCTGCGACCTCTATATTCTGCAGGGCGAACCGGGTTCCGGTAAATCTGCAGTTATTGAGCGGGTTGCCGCCAGCGCCAATGCCCGGGGGCTGGATATGGAGCTTTACTACTGCCCCTTTGACCCCAATAAGCTTGACTGCATCATTATTCCAAAACTTAAAAAAGCTGTGATAAATGGCTCAAACCCCACTAAGTTTGACCCCGGACAACTGCCGGCTTTGGATACGGTCCGCTTCATCAATCTTGACCGCTGCTCAAACCCGGAAATCCTAAATCTTTACGCCGCAGAAATATCCCAGACAGAGGTACGTTTTGACAGGGCACTGAACAGGGCTATTTCCTACATCAACAAAGCAAAGGCCGCTCATGATGAAATGGAGGAATATTATATACCCGCCATGGACTTTGAAGCCATCGAAACACGGCGAAGGGAAACAGTAAAGCGCATTAAAAACTATCTTAGCGAATAGCAAAGCGAGCCACTCGGCTCGCTTTTATTTATCTTTTTAACAGGAGTTATGCACTTGATGGAAATAACTAGAAGCCACAACCCCCAAAAAACTTAAAAAAACCCCAATTGAAAAGTTACAAAAAGTACTTTTACCTTCGGCAGCTCGGCGGCCATAGCCAACTAATTGTCTTTAGACCCGTAGCTTTGCGTCCCCAGTTTTCATTCACGGGGTTTGCCTTTTCGGGTACTTATATTTTATTTTCGTGGTATTAGCCTGAATATTCGGGATACTTCGATTATTCCCTGCTTTTTACATGGTATTTTTTGTCATAAATTTCGACATAAATCAAGAGGAGGGGATAAGGCAATTAAAACTTTAGTGATAATGCTCTAACCCTAATGAACCAGCATGGATGCATTATCTCTCTAGCAGCCTAATTGAAGGAGAGAGATTTGTGAAAATAATGCGGTTTTCAGAGCAACGTTTCTAATTACCAAAGGGCAAACGGCTCTGTCTTATATGGGAAACAGTTCTCACTTTATTTTTTTAGGTTTAATCGTTTTACCGTATCGATTACGATTACGTGTATCCTGTTGTAATATCTTAATAGTTTTAAGATTTAAATCATCTTTGTTATTTTTATATTGCTGACCAAAATTATCAACAAGCAGATACAAGTAAGTGGCAAACAGCATATGGGCAATATAAAATGCAGCTATGGACAATGGTTCGTCACGAGTGTAATTAGTTATATTTAACAAATTCATCATAAATCCTGCTCCTAATAACCAAGTGCCATTAACAACAATAATAGCTTTCAGCCAAAGATTGTTCCATCCAGTTAACTCTAGAGCTACTAAGTAAAGTAATGAATAGACTCCTCCAACAATGGTACTCCAAATTACGCCAAGTACTTTTATTAAAAGAGAGTTAGTAACTTCATTATTTAAAAATATTCCCAGTGTGACTTGAGGCATATTTACGTTTTGACCAATTATGGCTTGATTAATTAGATATAGCGATAAGTTGGCAGCTAAAGCTGCTATAAAACCTGCAAAAGCAGCTAATAAAAGTCTATCATTAATTTTAAATGGGGGTTTAATTTTTCTCACATAAGGACGCTCCCTAATAATAAGCTTTTTTTATTATTACTCTTTATTAATGCAAATATAGCAAAAACATAAAAAACAACCTTATTGCTCATCCCAATTATAAAACGCAATGACCATTTCCATGATAACTGCGTTATTTATAGTTTGAATTAATTGCGTGCTGCTAGAATGACAGCAATTTAATTAGTTTTTTGACCATATTACTGAATAGAAATGAACCTAAAGCCAACAATAAAAGAAAAACAAAGATTAGGTGAGAATTGTAATGAAAGATAGACTGATAGCCGGAGGTCTAGCTGGCCTAGCCGCCGGTGTTACTCAAAATCTATATGGTGCTTTTGTTAAAGGTAGGAAACCACCTTTTTACATTCACTAGCGTTGCATGTGATGTTTTTCTATAGTTTTGCATACCCTCACCTCTAGCTTAAGTATTCCGCTATCTCAGCGAATAGCAAAGCGAGCCCCCCGGCTCGCAATAACTTGCAATAACTTGACAAAATGGTGCCTGGCACCATTTTGTCAAGTTATTGGTTTTTTATCTTTAATTTTGGTTAAATTACCAAACCGGAGAGGCGGTAATCCCTCTTCCTGGCGAAACTCCCTTAAATCTGCTAAAGGAAACACTGTGCCGTGAAGTAATATATTCTGATAGGCCTTTTGATAGTTCGACTGCGGTTCTCTGTCGAGACGCATCCTCACCCCGTTTTGATATACATCTATTCCCTGGGGGCAGGAGGTCGTACATTCAAGGCAAGCAGTACAAGCCCACGGGTTTCCTTCTTCGCCCATCTGCAGTGAGGGAATGGAAGCAATACCTTTTTGCTCAGCGGGACATACTGTCTTGCAACTACCGCATTTCAGGCATTCCTCGGGTGAAGCCGATGGAAGTATGCTCTTTTTCGGCAGTTGGTGTCCCTTTATATCCGGGATAACAGCACCATCAATAGCTTGGGCCACCACATCAGTAATAAATGACACTTCCCGCCGCAAATCGGGCCGCTCCTTAGTGGTCAACGGCTGCCAACGAGATAACGCCAACTGACAATTACCGCAGGCGGTAACCAGCAGTTCATCCGCCGCCGAAGCAGCCAGTTTATCCCGGGCCATGGTATAGGCCATCTCCGGGTCATGGAGAGCCATGGTAGCACCGCAGCAGTCTGTTTGAGCCGAATGCTGCACCACATGGGCGCCTACCGCCCGTAAAATGTCTGCCATGATATGCGGAGCAGCCGTATCCTCAATGTCTGAAATCCCCTCGGGTTTTCGCAATTGACATGGGTAGGTAGGCCAGACAGGCTGTTTTGAGGGAAAAGTACAGATCTCCCGCAGCTTTTCCAGCCGATGCCACATAACTTCAGTGACATGACCTACATTCGTCCCATTTTGGTACTGTAGGCCGATACTTCTCAGTTGTTGGTTGACCTGCACCTTAATTTGCTCCTGCTCCAGTGCCTGCCTCGCGCGAGTAAGCATATTGGTACAGCTTCCGCATAGGGTAATGAGGTTCACTCCCTGCTGCTCTGCCCGGGCGAGATTTACCGCTGCGGGCAGCCACTGTTCCCCGTCAACACTCTCCCAAACGTTGCTACCGCAGCAAACCGTTTCATCTAAGTTTTCTAGCTGATAACCTAAGGCCGTCAATACTGTGCGAGCAGACCGTTCATACTCCGGAAAACGGGCGGTAACCAAACAACCGGGGAAAATTGCTGCGGGGCGCATTTAGCCCGCTGCCTCCCGGGAACTTCCTTCTTCTAGGCTGATAATCATTTGTTCTACTGCCTTGACAAACTGATGGGCATTGTCGGGTCCAATGTTGATAAACTGTACCTTATCTTGGTTCATACCCATTTGGTCCAGTTTTTTTCGCACTTCGCCCGCTCGCTGCTCTGCCCAATGGTTTCCGTTCTGATGATGGCAGCTGCCCTGGTTACAGCCCATAATAATAACTCCATCCGCCTCGTTTTCCAAAGAAAGAATTATTTCATGCACACTGACAGCACCACTGCAGGGCAGTGGAACGATTTCCACCCGGGGCGAATATGTCAATCTCTTTCGCCCCGCTTCGTCGGCAGCGCGGTAGGCGGAATGTCGGCAAGCATAAACTAAAATTGTATCATGTTTATCACTCATCAGTTATCACTTCCCCCTTTCGCCGGGGCATATGCAGCCGTAGGAGTACCCGGTACGGCAATCGCTTGGGCCGGACATTCAGCGGCACAAATACCGCAGCTTTGGCAGCTGCGCTTATTTACCTTTGCCCTGCCGTCTAATACCATGGCCTTATGCGGACAAAGCCTGACACACGTTAGACAGCGAGCACAGTATCCACTGGATAATCTTTCAGCGGTAATCTGCACTGCATCACTCTGACTCACATCCGCTAATAATTGGTTCACGGCATTAACCGCCACCTTGGCTCTAACGGCATGAGCATTGGCACCAGTAGGAAAGTCACCATGGTACAGCGCATATATACCACTGCGGTTCGTCCCTATTCCGCCCTGGTACAATCTACTGCCCTGTTTTCTATCATAGCCAACAGGCATTTCCACCTTCAACACTTTTAAGGTATGCCAATCGGAAATTACCGACTGTTCAGCCACCAGCAGCAAGTCGGTGGAAATTTCCAACGGTCCCAGCGGTGCCACTGTCAAGTCTGTGACTGTAATTAGCATCTGTTCCTGCTTTTGAACAATTTGCGGCTCTAGGTCGTACTTAACAAACTTAACACCGGATCGGCGGAGTTTGCCGTATACTTCCTCAATGTCGGGCCCGGCTGAAACTTGGAAGTTTTTTGCCAAAATGTATACTTCCGTTCCTCCTGCCCGAAGCTTTTCCGCCGTATTTAAAGCACTTTGGAATGCTTGAGGCGAGGACTGATGCTGGTAATCAATTAGAATAACGGCCTTTTCAATTGTTTCGCTTAGACCACTATATTGCTTAAGCCCCATAACCTTTTTGGAATTTCTGGCCATAGGCAATAAATATTGGACATCGGGGGATATGACTACGGCGGAAGCATGGACTTCCTTCTCGTCATCCCCTTTTCTGATCAGCGCCCGGTAATCCCCTACGTCCCCTTGAAAATCAATCAAACGGTAGCCGGAATACTTCCGAACATGACTTTGCCGATCCTCTTGGTTGTCTTCAGAAAGAACATGAATTACTTTATAGTCATTAGCCGCGAATGTCTTAACTGCTTCCTGAGCACTTTCGTCGCTGCCGATAATTAAAACGCTTTTATCAAAATCTGCCAACGGTACCGGGCTGCTTGAAAACCCTATGCTATCCGCTTGTCGCCTAATTAAACGGCGGGCCTTTTCTTTCGCGGCACTGTTATCTTCAGTAACCCAAAAGGCCTGCTCGCGAATGTTGGCCATGCCACAAAATTTATCGCCCATTAGACTACGAAAATAGTCCTCATGCTGCAGTGGTGAACAAGCACCTGCTACCGCTTTATCCAGGGATGATGCTGCTAATGTTTTGCTAATGAATTCTTCACCTTTTTTAGTACACAAAGCAGGGTGAGACCAGTGCTGATAACCCTCTTCATCAATCAACCCATCAACCGGCAAAGTGCCCCCGCAGCTGCACAAAAATATACCTGTTTTAGCCGACATGTTCAACCCTCCCCCTTAGGACATCTATCACCTGAACTGCTGCTTGCTGACCATGATTAATGCTGGCAGCAATGTCCCGGGGCGCCTGAGTTGTTCCCGCTAGAAAGATCCCTTCTCTGGATGAATAATTACCTTCATTTCCGTCAACTGCGGCAAAGAAACCATCGTTATTAGTTTCTAATCCTAAACTATCAGCGTTTGAAGCAGCGCTGTCTAACCCGACGGAAAGTATTACTCGTTGATAGGTACTTTCATTAATCTCCTGGGTATTCAAATCTTCCGCGCGCAGAGTAAGCCCTGCTGCCGAAGGTCTTATCTCAGACGGTATACCCCGAACAAAACGTACCCCAGCCCGGAGGCACTTTTGATAAAGTTCCTGCACTTGACGGGTGGGCAGCTGCAGATCCATATAATATATGGCGCAATCTGAAATCTTTTCTTCTGTTTTCAGCCATAATGCCATTCGCAAGGCATAAAGGCAGCAAACCCTGGAGCAATAATTATTACCCCGTTGGTTCCGCGACCCTACGCATTGGATGAAAGCCGCGCTGTCTAAAGACGGGACTTTATCATCCTTTATCTCCTGCTCCAGTTGAGCAGCAGAAATCATACCCGGCTGCATACTATAGCCCCACGCTGAAACTTTGGGGTCAAATGCTTTGGAGCCGGTGGCGACAATAACGGCATCGTAATCCTCTTCCATATCTTTGGTATTACTACCCAAATCAATGGCACCGGTGGGACAAACATCCTCACATTCATGGCAGCCTTCGCTGCATTTATTCTTGTCTATGGTGTAGTATTGTGGATAAGTCCTGTCATCACACGCTGTCACTGCTCCATTATTACAGCTTTCCAAGCATTTGCCGCAGGCAATACAATCATCCGCTGCTACCGGCATTGCTTGCTGCTGAATCTTTACTTTGAAATCGCCTGGCTTACCTTCTATTTCCTTTATCTCACTGTTCAAATAGACATCTACCAATTCGTTATCAAGCAGCGCTTCTATTTCCCCGAAGGGCAGGCAAACATTACACACGTTACAAGTACCATCTGTCGCCTTACAGCCGTAGCTCTGCCACTGGCCGCCCAATATTCCCTTCTTTTCCACTAAATTTACTGATATCCCGTTTTTCACCAGGGTGTTTGTAGCTGCCAGACCTGCCGGGCCGGCACCGATTACCAATACTTTTGTCATAGCTCTACCCCACCCCCAATTCTTCCAGCCAGTCTTCAGCATCGACGGAATTAAGCTCAAAGCCCAAATCGTCCGGGTCAATACCTAAAGCCAGGCCTAAAAGCTGAGGAAAATATATTACGGGGAACTCGTCATCTTCCTCTTGGTTATTAGATAGCATCATGCCACAGGTAGGACAGGTAACCACCACGGACTTAGCGCCTGCTTCAACCATTGCTGTTACCTTTTCCGCGGACAGCTGACCGGCATAATCCTGACGCAATGCCAACAAACCGCCGCCGCAGCAGCCATCTTTTCCGGAATAATCTGTACTTTCTGCTCCTACCAGCCCAATAAGATTATCTAATGCTTGGGATGGCAGGTCCTCGCCGTAATAATGGTTATAAGCACGGGTCGGTTTGGTAAAGTGACATCCATAATGTGCGGCAACAGGTGATTTAGCCAGTACATCTTCTAATTCCGGCACTTCTCCCGCTGCTGCTAGTTCCTCTATTATTCGCAAGAAATGTTTCACCTTGGTAGTTCCTTTGTATTCAAGACCGAGTTTTTTCAAGTCTTCGTTAATTTTATTACGCAGTGCCTCATCCTCTTTCAGTTCTATATCCGCTTCAAGCAGACTACCGCTGCAGGCATTACACAGAGTGCAAATTTCCAGACCGGCTTCTTCAGCTAAGGCCAGGTTACGAGCCGCCAATAGTAAGCTGGTATAATGGTCCAGTGCCTTGACTGGGTAACCGCAGCAGCGAAATCCATCTACGTCAACAAACTCCAAGCCCAGCTTCTCTGCCACCGCCCGGGCACTCTTTTCATAACCCATCACGCGGACAGGAATGCTGCATCCTAGAAACAACGCATATTTCATCAGTCCACACCCTTTTCCAAACGTTCTTTTAGACCCGTGATGGCAAAGACTTCTTCCAACACTTCTTCATCCTCGTCCAGCGGCGGAAGCCCTTCATCTTCCCTTTCTTCGTTAAGAAAATCGTCCACCAGGTAAATACGGCTCTCTTCCATCAACTTTTTTGCCCCCATGGCCAAAGGTGCCGGGGCAAAACCTTGCCGAAATGCCTCATTCTTTAACGCAGTCAGCACTTCGGTAGGACGAGCATCCTCAGGGCACTCTTCCTGACAGGTATAACAGAGCAGGCAATACCAAAGACTTTCATTCTGCAGCACCCACTCCTTCAAACCCAGGCCTGCTGCACGAATAAACAGACGGGGGTTATAATCACCATCCAGCCGGGATAGGGGACAGCCGGAAGTGCATTTGGCGCATTGGTAACATGCCCATAATCTTTCTGCGCCCTCCTGCTGCAGATAATTTGGGAAGGAAGAGTCTACATTATTTGGAGCCTTTTTTTCAATCATATCTTGGCTCATAAAATCCCCCTCTTCCATTATTTCTTATGCTTTTCTATCTCCGCTTCGTAAAACTCCTTAACTTTATCGCCGTGAAGCAAATTATCTAATTCAGCGGGGTCCGCCATCTTAATCTTACAAATCCAACCTTGATCATATGGGTCGTTATTAATAATCTCTGCCTTCTTCTTTAAATCTTCATTGATCTCCACCACTTCACCGGTCACCGGGGCATAAATTCTCCCTACCCATTTACCGGATTCAATAGAAGAAACAGGTTTGCCCTGCTTGGTGCTTTTGCCCAGTTTAGGCAATTTAATGTGAATAAAGGTACCTGCCAGCTGCTGAGAAAAGTCTGAAAGGCCCAAAATTACCAAATCGCCGTCCACTTTTGCCCAACCATGATTTTCATCATAGTAAAGGTCATCGGGAAAAGTATAGCTGCCTAGCTGCATTTATAAAACCTCCTTGGAATTATTATTCTTTAGGTAGTGCATTTGACACCGCCTGGGCAATATCTGATGCGGTAACCCCAGGAATATCTAGCCCGTTTTTAAGAATTGTCTCTTGTAACGCCGTCTCAATTATCATCTGGTCGGCATCAACGCCGGTTAAGGTCTTTTCAAGTTCCACCAACGCTTCCTTAGGGTTAATAGTAAAATCTCCACTAATACTCGCATTTTCAATTATACCTTCGCAGTAACTAACCGTGGTAGATATCAAACCACCGGTAGCCTTATAATTACCTTGGCCTACGAAAGTCCCGGACTTAACTTTGACCGCCTGATGTCGTTGGTGCCTTTCCTCAAAAAGAAACTTTTTTGCAGTCAGCTTTTCTTCCACGGCCCGCATCTCATCCTTAATCTCCCTGGTTAATTCCGAGGGCTCAAGCGGCCCCAATATCTTTTCAAACTCTTGCACCAATGATTGTTCTACCTCTGCCCGATCCGGCATTTGGCCCAGTTCAAGTGCTAAAGTTGACATGCCCTGTGCCATAGTTTTCTGCACCTTATCCCGAAATTTTTCGTCGGGCACCCGTAAAATTTTTACCATGGTGTCGATGTCAAAATCTAAGATTATGCTGCCGACAAACACCATACAGTCACTGATGTTTGCGCCGCCTTCACCGGCAATTTTTTTCCCTTCCGGCGTAATCAAATCGTTCACCGGCTTAAACCTCGCCTCCACTCCAAAATGTCGATATGTGTTAATGGGCGGTTGGGAAAATAGGCGGTAAAGTTGGTCAACGCTGGCAGGAAAGTTAGGATTATCCTTCTTCATAACTACATGATAGAAAATTTGGTTTTTGTCCAGCAGTACAGTGCCGCCGCCAACTTCGCGCCGAATAACGGGTAGGCCCATCCGTCGGCATGCTTCTACGTCTAATACCCGCTGGGTATCCTGAAAATAGCCCACACTCACCAAAGGCTGTTCAGGCGAAACCAGTACCAGTGCTTCAATATTCAAGCGCGCCAAGGCATGAAAGACCGTCATTGCTTCATATCCTGGAACTATACCCAGTTTAAATAGCTTCATGATGAGCCCCCGTTCGTTAATTAAAATAAAATCTTAGTAATTATATAAATTTAGTAAGTTAGATAAATAAGGAAAACTTGGATTCGGATGCCTCATTTAAAAATGCGGCAACACCACCGTATTCAATACCGTCAATCAAGTCTTCTTTGGGTATTTCCATTACATCCATGGACATTGTACAGGCCACCATTTTTATATCTAGTTCCTGAGCCAACTCCAAAAATTCCGGTAGGCTTTGCACCTTTTTACTTTTCATTTGTTTTCGCATCATCTTCGAACCCATACCACCCATATTTAAATTGGAAAGAGGCAGCTTATCCGGTCCGCCGGGCAGCATTTTGTCAAACATCTTACCCAGTATGGTGGATGCTCCCTTTTTGGGACCCTTTTTCTTCAGCATACTGACTCCCCAGAAAGTAAAGAATAATGTTACCTCCATCCCGGAAGCAGCTGCCCCGGTAGCAATATTCATGGTAGCTAGGGCCTTATCCAATTCACCGCTGAAAACAATAATAGATAGTTTTTCTTGTTCGCTCATGGTTCTCCCCCTCTAACCCTTAGGCTTAAGACTTACGAATATAATACTTTTTGCAGCCGTCTCCCTCTTCGCTGCTGATAAATTCGTTACCAGTCTTTTTGCACCAAGCAGGCACATCGCTGTCTGCACCGGCGTCATCTGCTAAAAGTTCCAACACTTGACCGCTTTCCATTGCCTTGACACCTTTAGATAATTTAACAATAGGCATCGGACATAATAAACCCACAGCATCTACAGTAGTATCAGCTTTCATAGTATTACCTCCCTAGTAAACTTTTTTATATTTAAAAATAAGACCTAAAAAACCAGAAAAATCCACAACCTCAACGCCCGCTGCCTTTGCTTGGTCAGGGGATATACCCCGGGCCTTTAAATCAGCGTCCAAAGCGAAAAACTTGCAGCCTTTTTCTTTAACTTGGTTAGTAATTTCCTTATATTCCTCAGGTGCTGCCTTAATAGCATATACTCCGTCCTGTATCAGAATGACCGCACCCTCATCCTGACCCATTGCCAGTTTTAATGCCTGGCGGTAATCCGGTCGGCTAAAAGGTGCCTTATCCAACATGGTGAGCATTATTATCCCCCCCTAAAACTTAATGACTGCTTCTGTTTCCGCGATCAATTGATCCAGCTGCTTGCGGGTTATTACCTCTCCGGCAATGATATCCCCGGCGTCAATGTTGCGCTCTTGTAAAGACTCATCTAAGACAACCAACCGTGCATCAAAATCCGGCAGGTTAGCGTAGGCCTGCCCCAAAGATTTCATTTCTATGTCCTGCGGGTCTTGCTCCGGCAGGACACAAAAAACACCGTCATCAGCCAGTACTACTACTGTCTCCACGTCTAGGCTAGGTCCTCCGATAGCCAATCGAAAAGCTTCTACAGCAGCAGCCGAACCATACGGCGCACTTTTTAAAAAAAGTAGCATTTTATCCATATTTCTCCCCCCCCTACATGGCAAAGTTAATTACTGCATCTACTTCCATAAGCATATCTGCAAAATCCACAATACTGCCCATCTCAATATCATCAGCGAATGCTTCATCAGTAATACCGCGGAACTTAGAACAAGCGCCGCATGCTGCAATTGCTGCCCCCTTATCAGCAAGAGCTTGTAACAGCTGATTAAGATTTCTTTCATCAGGGGTATCAATATTTTTGTTGGCAGCTATTACACCATCGATGTAAAGGAAAATACTTACTTCATGCCCTTCAGCCAAAGCTGTATCAGCAAGTTTTACCACAGTGTCAGCGTTTTCATAAGTATAGGGCCCTGTCTGCAATACCATGCCTAAATGCGCCAAAGTTATCACCTCCTCAAAATTTATTTTTGCACAAGATAATTATTTCACAAAACCCCTTCGTAGTCAATGCCCTAATTATTCACTGTATATATTTTATGCGTAATGTATCAGCGAAAAAAAATGGCCCTACTCGGGGCCAAACTCCAATTTTATACTCGCTTTATAAAATACCCATGCTTTTTAACTTTCTCGCGGCATCAAGCACAATCTCGGCATGGCCTGCAGTATAACCGTTGCCGATCAGCATGGTTATGTCCTTCCCGACACCTTCTGCTCCCAGGGCCGCTGCGGTAAACTTGGTAGCCATGCTAAAGAAGTACACCGTACCGCCATCCCTAGTGGCCAGAACTGAGGCCATTTCCGTTCCGGGCACATCAACACAATTGATAGTAATATCAGCAAGTCCCCCCCCTGTGGCCTCTTGAACCTTCTCATATACTTCCAATGCCTTGGTAGCATCAGCTTGGATTACTCTATTCGCTAATCCCGAACACCTGATACGCTCACAACCGCCGTCACTGCGGGACAAACCCACCACATTACCGGTAACTCCGGCACGCTTCGCCGCCTCATAAAGACAGAGGAGTCCGGACTTGCCTCCACCGCCGATAACCAATACCGTATCTCCAGGTTCTACCAGCTTGGCAGTCTGGGCCGGGGCACCGGCCACGTCCAGCATAGCCAGAGAAAAATCCTCAGGCAAATCATCGGGCAACTGAGCGTAAATACCACTGGCAAAGAGGATGGCTTTTCCCGTTACCTTCAACTGATCTGATTTTTCGTTAACCTGATGTACAGCCTCCAACTTTAACGGCGTTAGGGATAAGGATACCAGCGTTGCAATTTTATCCCCAACTTCTACCTGTCCCGGAAAGTCTCTACCTACCTGAATAACCCTGCCTATAAGCATCCCGCCCGAACCGGTAACAGGATTATGCTGTTTCCCTCTTTCGTTAACGGTATCAGTAATCACTCTTGCTATTTCCTCACGGTCGCCACCCACTTGGCTGCTGATTTGAGAAAAACTTGCAGCATCAATATTTAGCACCTCTACATCAATCAGCAGTTCATTATCGTATATTTCCATATCGTTATTCAATTTCCACGCTGCCTGGGGCAAAGTTCCTTTGGGTTCAATAACCCTATGAGTACCGTAAACACATCCTTTTTTCAAGTAGGTCACCTCCTAATTTGATCCCAATCCCGCCACCAAATCAAAGACAGGGATGCCTTCAGCCACTTCTTTAATCTTATTAAAACACTCAACGGGGTCTATATTTCTCCCGGCAGGGCTTATCGGGTTAACCGTCACCGCCAGCAGATCGGCTTTCTTAATTACCTTGATGCTTCCCCCGGCCGCGATAAACCTATTAATAGACTCCCCCTCCGCCATCAGTCGGGTGACATCCTTGACCACTATCATCAGCCGCTGCAAGTCAATTGCCGAGGACATAATCCCCTGCAGAGCGAATTGAGTAAGTGCTCCGCCAAAGATTGCCAGAGATACGTCGTTGTATTTTCGCCAGAAGCTCGGCCCGGCAGCCAGCATTCTAAAACTGGGGATAATCTCATCGGTAGCAGTTCCCTTAAGCGCCACCTTCCCGGGAATATAAAGTTGAGCTGCGGACGTCGGTGCTAAAGCAAAAGAAAACTGTCTAATGCGATTATGGGTAATTGCTGCCACTTTATCCAGCGTGCTTGCCACCGATGCACCAGTGGCAAGCACGCTGGCGCCGGTAATATGGGGGGCAGCAAAGGACTGTCTATCCAGGGCGCCATCCACCATTACCATATCGGCACCTGCCTGCTTGAGCGCGTTAATTACCATGTCAATCTGCTTTACCTTTGACGGACCGGCTAACACCACCGTACCCGAACTGGTGGCCCGGGCCAAAATTACTTCGCCCAACGGAGTGTAAAAACCCATCCTTGCCAGCGGTACCACCGCCGCCGTACCGGCAGACAAGGTATTTTCAGCGGTAGAAAGAAGTGTACCGGCTGCAACTTGAATAAGGGGTTTACGCTTCTTGGTAAGCAAATCCCATGTTTCCCCGTCGCGCCCTACTGAAGTAAGCCCCACCCTAACCGTATTCTTTGCAGCAGCACTGATGAGATAATTTAAGGTCACGGTCTTCCCGGTATTTTTCGCTAAACCGGTCACTGCCAGATTAGGCAAGCCATGTTTTTCATATAACTTCCATAAGCTCATTTCCGCTTTATACCCAGTATTTTTTTCGCTTTTTCAGCATCAGCAATGCCCCTTTCAAATTCACCTGCCAGTCGGACTACACGCTGAACCAAGGGTACATTGCCCTGGGACAGTTCTCCTTTGCGGTAGTAGATATTGTCCTCCAAGCCTATGCGAACATGGCCTCCTAAGATAATGGCGGCGGCAGCCATGGGAAGCTGATGCCTGCCTATGGCTGCTACAGACCAGGTGGAATCAGCAGGCAAAGAATTCACTAAAAAGAGCAGGTTTTTCATTTCAGCGGGCAGGGCCCCCGGCACCCCTAGCACTAAGTCAAAATGTAATGGTGATGGTACCAAGCCTTCTGCTTCAAGCTGGATAGCATTTGCCACCATAGCGGCATCGAAAATTTCCAACTCAGGTTTGACACCTTTTTCCTTCATGGCAGCGGCGAATTCAGCAACCAGTGTAGCCGGATTATAAAAGACTTCTTCACCAAAGTTAATCGTTCCCGGCGTCAAACTGGCCATATCGGGTGCCAGTTCCACTGGTAACAGTCGTTCAGCCGTAGTCATACCAATGGCTCCCCCGGTAGATACCTGTATTATTGGATCGTAATGTTTCTTTATTAATGAAATTATTTCGCGGTAAACTTCTTTATCCTGAGTGGGAACCCCGAATTCATCCCGAGCATGGAGGTGAATTACCGCCGCCCCTGCTTCACAACAACGGCATGCCTCTGCGGCAATCTCCCGGGGCGATAGTGGCAGATACGGCGTATCCGCTTCGGTTAATTCGGCCCCCACCACTGCAGCGGTGATAATTAATTGCTCCATGTTCGTCACCTCACCTTACGCTGCAGGTCACCCGGCACCATACAGGTACCGCTGGCCCTTAATACCATAATCGGCTCTTTCAATACCTCAGCGGCAGACGGTGCCAGGTCGGGGTCCCGCATTAACCTGACTACCTTTTTCGCTTCAAATTCCATTTTGCGAGACGTCCTTCCCTCTGCAACAATTCTTCCGGTAGCCTCAATATAGTCACCTGCATAAACCGGCGCCATAAATTCCACATTATCGTAAGCTACAAACAATCCTTCATCGCCATCTTTACGAATTAACAATTCCGTAGCAACATCGCCAAAAAGTTGTAAAATACGGGCACCGTCTACCAAATCCCCGGCATAATGGGCCTCATGAGCACTCATTCTTAGTCTCACTTTCACTTCCATTATCACACCTCCCAAAAATTATTGTTGCTTGACACTGCCAGCCATTAGCTGTACTAAAAAAGAGGCTACATCCTCAGGATATGTGCCGGTGCTAAACCCTGCATCATAACCTAACTCTTTAGCAAGCTCCGGTGTAATGTGTGGTCCACCGACAATTACTACCAGCTCATCTCGTAATTCCTCCGCTTCCAATAATTCAATCAGCCGGGTTAAATTTTTTACATGTATATCTCGCTGGGTGACCACCTGGGAAATTAATAAGGCATCCGCCTGTTCCTGAACAGCCCTGGCAACCAGCTCTTCAGCAGGTACTTGGGCGCCCAAATTTATGGCGTTGATTTCAGGGTAGCTTTCTAGACCCTTATGCATGTCATAACCCTTCATGTTCATAATGGCATCAATACCTACCGTATGGGCATCGCTTTCGATACATGCCCCCAGAACCGTAATCTTTCTACCCAGATTCTTTTTGATAAAAGTGTTTATTTCACTGGACTGCATCAATTGATAATCCGGCTTGACAACTTGAATGGCGGTGTAATCCACCCAATGAGGACTCTGGGCATAAAGAATAATATAGGTGAAATTTTCGCCGATCCGATCCATCCAAACCACCCTGGCATTCTTTAATCCCATTTGAGCAGCCATCATCAGGGCCGCCTGCCGGGCTTCTTCTCCGGTGGGTACCGGCAGAGTAAATGAAAGCTGAACAGCCCCGTCATCAAGCGTATCCCCGTACGGTCTCACCCTGCTTAACTCCACTGCCATTGTCATGCGCCTCCTTTCTTTTAACTAATATTTCAAAGGGATTATAATATTGTTCGGACTTTTTCACCACGCCGTCCAGTCCTTTGCCGCCATCCTTCTGCCGGGCAATATCCGCAAACATACCTTGAGAAATCGCTGTCATCAGGCCAATAGCTGCTATTTCTTCCAACAGAGCCGCCGCATTCTCCAGTACTTCACTTGCCCGTTTTTGGATTAGCCCGTCAGGGGCAAACTGGATTTCCGCACCTAGATGCTTCATTGCTTTGAACACATAATCCGTATTTTCCAAACTCAGGTAGCGATCGTGTACATGGGGAGTATGGACTGCCTCGGTGGGCATTCCCAAAAGGTGCACACTTTGATTAGTGATAACGGAAGCAGCATTGAAGAGAACATTTTGTACATTCCCCTGAAATATATTTCCCGTCATATGCTTGGTAGGGGGCATATACTTCACCGGATTTTTCGGAAACAGCTGCCTAACTAATTGGGCCTGGGCCAATTCAAACAGAAAACTATCTTCTAACTTGGGTGAAATCTCAAATGCATGCCCCAAGCCTACCTGTTCGGCCTTCAACCCGCTTTCCACAGCAAATCGGAGATTAATAAACTGGCTTGCCACCACCGTATGTGCCTTTTCGTACGCATCCGCGGTAGTTAAATAGTTATCTTCTCCGGTATTTATCATTATGTCTGCGTAACTGAGAATTGCGCGGGAAAAATCTTGGTCAATAAAAGTACGAAGCATATTTATATCTCGAAAAATTATGCCATACATGGAATCATTCAGCATAATATCTAACCGTTCCAATGCCCCTAGCACTGCCATTTCCGGCATACACAGCCCTGAGCAGTAATTGGTCAGATAAATATACCTTCCTACTTCCTCACCGGTTTCATCCAGAGCGTGCCGCATCACGCGAAAGTTCTCCCGGGTAGCCAAGGTACCACCGACACCCTCAGTAGTCATCCCCGATGGGACATAGTCGAACAGACTTTGAGCCGTATGTCTGATAACTGCAATGATATCTGCCCCCTGGCGCACTGCTGCCTGGGCCTGCAGGACGTCCTCATGAATATTTCCTGTAGCTACTATTAAATAACGCAGCGGTTTTTCCCCTTCGCCCAATCGACTTAGCAATTTATCTCTTTTGTACCTCACCTTATCCAACTCAATAAGCGCCTGCTTAGCACGCTCTATCATCTCATGCCGGACCTTGGTAAATTCTGCTTCAGGAAGCTGAGTCAAGTCCAGTTGCCCTGCTGCATTCTCCTTGGCAACCTGCCGCGCATCCTTTCCGGTGACCAATATGGCATTGACCAACCAAAAAGCGGCACCCCGATTCAACTCACCCTTTTTTAGTAATTTATCCACAATGATATTAACCAACGGCACCCCGTCCGCCGTCTCACCCTCTACCCCCAGCAGGCGTAATACTGCCCTTTCTACTGCCATGGTGGTATTAGCATCAATTTCCTTTTTCACATCCCATGCAATTTTAAGAGAAGCCGCCTTGGCCCTGTTAACAGTTTTTTCATCCAAAAATAATTCCGCCATAATTACACTCCTCTCTTCCAGGTTCGGTCAGGATATACCAGCATACCCGCTATAAAAGTCATCGTTACTTGGATATCCTTAATCCGTTGAGGTGCGATGCGCAGCGGGTTTTCCTCCAAGACCACCAAGTCTGCCGCTTTACCTACTTCTATACTGCCGCGCTCCTTTTCCACACCCAGCGCATAGGCACCGTTAATGGTAAACATACGCAGTGCTTCCACCAAAGAAGTCTGCTGCATGGGATTGGGATGGTTTATGGCACTATGAATCCCATACATGGGGTTCATCGGAGTAACTGAGGCATCGGAACCTCCTGCCACCATCACTCCGGCATCAAAAATTTCCCGCAGCGGATTTGATCTATTTATCCGCTCCTCCCCCAGCCGCTGACCGTAGAGATTATCCAGGCCACCCCAATAAAATTCAAAGGTAGGCTGCATAGACAAAATTAATCCCAACCTTTTGGCTCGAACAATCTGTCTGTCGGTGGGAAGTTCAAAATGCTCCACCCGATGACGCGGGTCGCTGCGAGGGCTTAATTTCTGAGCGAGCTCATAAGCGTTAAGAAGTTGCTCTATTGCTCTATCGCCGATGGCATGGGCAGCAATCTGCAAACCGGCCCGATGCGCTGCTAAGACGAACTGATTTAATTCCTCCTGCGTAAAATATAAAATACCGTTGTTATCGTCATCGTCGCTGTAGGGAGCTGACAATGCCGCAGTGCGGGAACCCAGTGAACCGTCCAACAATATACATCCGCCTATCCTTTCAAGACCCAGCTCTAGCACCCGGTCTACGTCAGTGGTCTGGTAAAACACCTCTATCCTTAGGCTTACTCCCTGTTTATCTGCCAAAAGTAATTTAACTTCCTCCACACCGAAATCATCGCCGCCTTCAAGCGCTGATACAGTGGTAATCCCCTTGGTAACTGCAAATTGTGATGCCATCTCTAATGCGTGTTTCCGTACCCCGGGGTCCAAGTGATTGGCAATAAAGCTTCGGGCTACCTGATCAGCCTCAGCCCGCAAGACACCATTAGGAACTCCCCTTTCGTCTTTCTCGAGCCCATCAGTTCCCGGAGGAATTGCCAATACCTGAAGCAATCGCGTGTTGATTACCGATGAGTGGTAATCAACTCTGTTTAGCCAAACCAAATGGTTGGGGGCCACTGCATCCAGTTCTTTTTTGGTTGGCGGTTTTTGCTGCGGAAATTTTTGTTCGTCATATCCATACCCACGGATTAAAGTTCCCACCGGATGATAACTTGCCGCCTCTTTAACATTTCTAAGCACATCGGAAATATCTTCCGTATCTACCAAATTGACACTAATCAAAGATAAACCAGTATGCAGAAAGTGGGTATGATTGTCAATGAAACCCGGTAAAACAGTGGCACCCCGCAGAGCAAACACCCGGGTATTAGGCCCTATACCACCTTTGATGTCAACATTCTTACCTACCGCCTCAATTCTATCTCCCGTTATGCCCACTGCTTCAGCCCGAGGCTGCCTGACATTCATGGTAAGCACACTTGCGTCAACCAAAACCACGTCAAAAGCCATATCTCACTACCCCCAATCATCAAAGTGGATCTATTATCATAGTAACAACTGAATAATCAGAATTATATGGCTACTATGGCAAAAAATCATGCCGGGCTTTATACATTATGTATAACCGAATTAAATAAAGGACCCCCTTTAGGAGGGATTTTTCTACTCTTGGGCGAAATAACTCCGGTAGTAAACATTGTCCATGGGAGGGAAAAATAATGACCTTTCAAGTGAGCGATGCCTTAAAAATGGAAGCATTTAAGGATGCTATACTGTTAAGTGGTAATAAGGGCCTACAAAAAAAAATACGGTGGGTAAATATTCTCGAACTGCTTGATGACATTAGTTTGGTTCGCCCAGGCGAGCTCTTAATTACAACCGCTTTCGGACTGGCCCAGGACAAAGAGCTTCAAGAAAAACTGATACCCACGTTAGCGGGAAAAAAAATATCCTGTCTGGCAATCCAGACAGGATACTATCTCCAAGAAGTTCCCAAAAGGCTTATCATTGACGCCGAAAGGTTTTCTATTCCTTTAATTCAACTGCCCCAAGGTATGTCCTTTTCCCATGCTACTACCGACCTGCTGACAAGAATTGTCAACCGCCAGTTTGGTCTCTTGGAATATCGAGAGCGGGTCCGCCGCCAGCTGCTACAGACGATACTTGATAATGGCGACTTTTCATCTCTTGTCAAAGTCCTTAGACAACACCTAGGCAAATACCCCATTCGTATTTTAGACAGCACGTTTAACGCACTGGCCAGTTCCCGGGTAGAACCCGCCCTGCTTTCAACAAAAAACCTTACTAAAGAGCTTGACCAACTGGTGCAGCAGGGTTACCTGGATAACGCCGAAACCGACCATAGTCTGATGCAGATAAAAGCGGTAGATAATCTGATCCCAGCACAAAGGTTGATGCCCATATTGGCCTCAGGGAATCAGGTGTTGGGATATATATCAGTTTTAAACCTGCCTGCTAAGCTGTCATATGAACAATCCACCGTTCTAGATCAATCGAGTACGGTTTGCGCTTTACTATTTTTACGCCAGATAGCGGTGAAGGAAACAGAAAACCGACTGCAGGGGGATTTTTTGGACGATTTATTGGCCGGAAATTTTCTATCAACTGATCAAGTAGAAAAACGAGCCGCCTTCCTCGGCTATAATCTAGCTCAGTACGGTATGATTTTGCTGGCCAATATCGATGACTTTAGCGGCTATATCCACGGGAAAAATGAAACTGATATTCATGGTCTAAAAAACAATCTGCTGTATCAGGTAAATTGCGCCATAGGAAACCACACGAATCACAGCTTCATTACCCGTCTTCGCAGCGACAGCATCATTGTTTTAGTATTGGCACCGGAAGCTGATAACAATGAATGGCAAAACCGTTTGGCACAAACCATCCGGGCAAGGGTAAACCAGCAGTTTCCCAACCTCAGTCTTTCCATTGGCATCGGCCGGTTCTATCATAGTGTTACTGACTTCAGGAAAAGCTACAGCGAAGCAGAAAAATCCCTTCATATTGCACGTAAGTTATATCAAACCGATGCTATTGCATCCTTCGACCAACTTGGCTTTTACCGTTTGCTGCTGGAAAATGGGACAAACGAATTAGACAATTTCTACCGGGAAACCCTGGGGGCACTAATTAGCTATGACCAAGAAAAAGGGACGGAACTGGAAAAGACTTTAGCAGTATACCTTGAACAGAATAGAAATGCTCAAGCCGCAGCCGAAGAATTATTCATTCATCGCCATACGCTGCGATACCGTCTCGGTCGGATAGAAGAAATCGCTGGCATCGGGCTTGATAATGCAGAAAATGTCTTTAACTTGCAGGTGGGTTTGAAACTTCGCAAAATACTTCGTTAACATTTGGGCCCAAGAAAAAGGACGGCTGTCCAGCCGCCCTTAGTAAACTCAACCTGTGTAGGCATGAAATATCTCGCAATCTCCCTCAGCCCAGTTGATACAATTGTCACAACGAGGGGATTCCATCCCGGAAACATTGGCCAGTGACACCCCATAGCCCTGAGCCAGTCCCACTGATTCAAATTCTGGGCAGGCATCTGCAATTCGTTCAACCAGAATGTTCCTGGTATTCAACCGTGCCACCACCTCAATGCAGCTTCTTATCAATGGCCTGCCTGTCAAAGCCAACTATTACTTCACCATCAATAGCAATAACCGGTACCGCCATCATTCCGGTCTTCTTATGCATTTCGTCGCGCGCAGCCTCATCTGAAGAGACATCCAGTTCCTTAAAAGAAACTCCCTTTTGTGAAAGATACTCTTTCACTTGTGTGCAGTGTGGTCAAGTTGGTGTAGTATATACCGTTACGGCATGTTCCATCTGTAATCCATCTCCTTTCGAAGAGTTTATCCTTAGCATTCCGCCACAAACAAACTTTATTCTCTTAAAAAGGGTTGTTCAAAAAGTCCAACGCAGGTGAGCAGCGAATTTCTGCGTTGCTCAGTCTTCGAGACTGCTCACGTAGCCACCAGTACGCTCCGCGTCTAAAAGCCTTCGCGCCTTGAATTCTTGCTCCTGCTACGATGGACTTTTTGAACACGCACTTAAAATGGGTTGACCCAGTTAGGCGGTGTATCTCCGTTTAAAGCAGCGATAACATTATCAGCTACCATTTCCGCCATTCTATTTCTTGTCTCAACTGTAGCGCTGCCTGTATGTGGAGCTAAAACCACGTTATTCATACCAATTAACCTCTGATGAACAAGAGGTTCATGCTCGTACACGTCAAGTGCTGCCCCGGCTATTTCACCGTTCTCAAGTGCTGATACCAGCGCTTCTTCCTTGACTATCGGCCCCCGAGCAGTATTAATCAAATAGGCACTATCTTTCATTCTTTTAAAAACCGCCTCATCAATAAAATAGTGCGATTGCTCAGTTAAAGGTAAATGCAGGGTAACCAAATCAGCCTCCGCTAACAGCCCTTCCATGGAACGATATGACGCTTTTAGTTCCCCTTCAATCACGGGTGACTTCTGGCGGCGGGAATGATATATCACCGGCATGTTAAAGCCGGCAGCACGTTTTGCCACAGCCATACCGATACGACCAAACCCAATAATCCCCAACGTCTTACCGTTTAGCTCACTTCCCAATAAAAGTTCCGGGGCCCAGCCGGTAAATTGACCGTCACGCATCATCCTATCTCCTTCAGGAATACGCCGCGTCACCGCTAAGATTAAGGCCCAGGTCAGGTCAGCCGTAGCATCAGTAAGTACGCCAGGGGTATTGGTAACCTTGACCTTTTTTTCGGTGGCGCCGGCAATATCTATATTATTAGTACCAACTGCATAATTTGCTATCACTTCCAATTGCGGCAATGCTTCAATTACCTCCCGATCCACATTGTCTGATAGCAGCGTGACCAGGGCCTGCTTGCCTTTTGCACCATCAATAATCTCTTCTTTTGTCAGGTGCCGGTCTTCAGTCCCCACCGCAACCGAAAAATGCTGTTCAATTTTGGCAACTGCTGCATCCGGCAGCTTGTAGGTCATAAACACTTCTTTCATCATTTCACCCCCGTAATATTTTAACTTTGAACAACTTAAATTATTCCTGTTAATATCATTAGCTGTCAACTGGCATAAACCTTCCCACCACTGTACATCCTATATAACAAATAATCTCTTTCACTACGTTCAGAAAGGAGTTAAGCAAATGACATCTGCCGACCAATGTAAAAACCTAGGCTGTCGTTGGATTTTTGAACGCCAATGCAATGCCACCTATGCCTGCAGTAACCCGGATGTAATTAACCAGTCGGTAACCTGTCCATATCGGGGAATTATCAATAAGGAATAAGAAAAAAAGGAGGGGCAAATGCCTAAAAAAAATGTGGGAAAAACCGACCAGGTTATCCGTTACATTTTGGCAGCATTATTACTGGTTACTGCTTTTCTGACTAACCTTGGTTGGATATGGTTTGGAGTTTTGCTGATAGTGGGAATAGCACTGCTGGCCACGGCAGCAACTCAGTACTGACCGGGTTATGACCTGGTAGGTTGGTCAACCTACAGCAAGCGCCCAAACAAATGAAAAAATTTATACCTTTTGACTGGTATAAATAAAAAGTTCCTACGCAATGGTAGGAACCTTTGAAGGGTGGGGTGGGGATTTGGGGAATCCCACATTGATAGTATACAACAAAGAAAACCGTTTGTGACGTGACGAAGGTCACTTTTTTAGCAAGAAAAATAATTATTTGTATCAGCTTAGTTGGATAAATCGTTATGAAAGGAATGATTAGTAATGCAGGAACAATTAAAGGGAATGTTAAGCCAATTAGACGCAAGTTCCTGGGAAAACTGGAAAAAATCTTTAGGAAACATGGTACAACAAGCGAAAAAATCTGGCATTAATCAGGACACCCTGGTAGAGTTTGCAGCAGAATTTGGCGACTTCTTAACTCACAATATTTCTCCCGATGTCCCTGAAAACATAGCTCTTAAAGAACTATGGCAAGCAGCTAATGAAGAAGAACAAAAGACACTGGCCAAATTGATGTTAAAACTTACGCACTAAGCATTAAAATTTAAAACCGCGCGAAATGACATTTCGCGCGGTTTTTTTGATGTATAGGAAATTATGGGTTGTGGATAATTTCCTATACATGGGGGTTATTAAGGGCCCCTTATACTTATGTATTTATCTGTCTTTGTAAAGAACTCCGCCCTCGGCATAATGTTCTTTTTTCAACTCTCGGATAATGACCTTAACCACTTCCGGCTTACAGCTAACGGACTCAACTACTGCATCAGTAATGTTCCTTGCCAAACTCCTCTTTTGTTCTTCAGTACGACCTTCAATCATGTCAATCTGAACAATAGGCATCTTCACACCTCCTTCACATAGTCTAAACATTTTAACTAAAGAATACACTTTACTAAGCTTTGGTGCAAGTGAGCTTACGTAAAAAAGGAGGGGTCCTGTTGCTAACAGCCCGGGTAATACGGAGCGAAACGGTGGATGATCGCGAAATAATCCATTACGAGGTGGACTGTCCCTGCTGCGGCCAAACTAAGTTATTTATCGTTGCCGACCATAACAGTCAATCCCAGCTTCATTGTCCAAACTGTGGTGTCTTCTTCTACCCAACCAGTTTTGAAAAAGCCTCAACTAATAAGTATCGATATAGACGATAAGAAAGGATTTACGATAGTTATTGTAGAACTACAAGGCAGAAAAGGAGGTAGTAAAAATTGCGCTTGGCTACAATAGTATCAGCAGGTGAAGAAACTCTGGCATTAGTAATTACAGATCATGTTATACCCTTAACCAATATCAATAAACATTACCACACCCGATGGAATACCTGTCTCTACTCTCTGTTATCTGACCAACAGCTGGACCAATTTAAAGACTGGGTATCTCAACAAAATCATAATACCCTTACCAGTCTGGCCCTAAAAAAGACCGCGGATATCACCCCTCTTTACAGACACCCGCGAAAGATATGGGGAATAGGTCTAAATTACGCAGAACATGCAGGGGATTTAGAGGAAAAAAGCCCCACTACGGCGCCGGCCAGCTTTATGAAACCTGATACCACAATAATAGGACCAGGAGACGCAATCCAAATACCTAAGCAATCCCAACGCACCACTGCTGAGGCAGAACTCGGGGTCATTATTGGCAAACGCTGCAAAAATATTACACCGGCTGCGGCACCCGAATATGTGGCAGGCTTTACCAACATCATTGATATGACTGCTGAAGACATATTAAGACAAAACCCACGCTATCTTACTCGCTCTAAAAGCTTTGATACTTTTTTCAGCTTTGGCCCCTATTTGGTAACTCCTGATGAAGTGGCAGATGTTTTGTTGCTTGAAGTCGCCACTGTTATTAACGGCAGTGTTCATCGCAAAAACTATGTCAACAATATGACATTTAACCCCTGGGAGTTGGTTGCATTCCATTCTCAGGTAATGACACTTCTGCCGGGAGATATTATTTCTACGGGCACACCCGGGGCGGTAGTAATCGCTGATGGTGATGAAGTAAGCTGCGAGATTACCGGCTTCCCTACTTTACAAAATTCAGTGATGGATTTAAAAACAGACCGCGCATGATGCGCGGTCTGTTTTTTCACCGTTAAAATTTTATCCCAGTCGGGGACATTTTATCAAGTTCCTCCCAAATAAATGAGTTAAGTACTCTGATATAAGTACCCTTCATACCTAGAGATTTAGAATTAATTACCCCGGCGCTTTCGAATTTCCGCAGGGCATTAACAATTACTGAGCGGGTGATACCAGCCTCATCAGCAATTTTACTAGCTACAATAACCCCCTCATTTCCTTCAAGACCACGCAGTATCGCTACGATGGCCTCAGCCTCAGAGTAGGAAAGAGTCTGGGTAGCTACATGTACCATTGCCTTTAGGCGCGCAATTTCTTCTGATTTTTCTGATTGGGCACGGAGCATTTCCATTGCAATTACTGTAGCACCATATTCCGCCAATACTAAATCTCCATCGGAAAACCACTGGTCGAATTTACTCAATACTACAGTTCCCAATTTCTCGGCACCACCGATCATGGGAATATAAGTTGTGACTTTATTACCAAAAACGCAGGTCTCTCTTCCATTTGATAAAACACAGTAATCCTTGTGGGCCACATTAGCCTTGGTCATTTTAATGTCCTCCAAGGATTGGGCGTAATCTTCTGGAAAGCACTTGGCCTCATAAAGTATGTCGTCAATGGTATCGCAAGAACGACCCCGGGAAAAAGCATACCCGAGAACTTCTCCGTAACAACCAATGATATAGCAGTTTGCTTCCACATGCTCACTAAGTGCTTTACCCATTTCCTTAAAGTCCACCGGTTGTCCTGCGGACTTTTGAATCAAGTCGTTCATTGCTCGCATTTTTTCCAATAATGTTTTCATAAATTCCTCCTAGCCGACCGTTGGGTTTTAAAAAAAAAGAATTTCCATTATGACTAGTATTAGTAATACAAGGGATTTTAAAACTACGCACCCCTATTATAATCACATTTCGGCTTTTGTGCAATAATTCACGATAAATTCACCTAGGAAGTACAAATGTCTTCTCACTCGGAACAAAAAACCTTTGAGTATTAGTCCAGTTTCAATTATAATGTGAAATAACTAACTTTCAAAAGGAGCGTTATATGATGAATAAAGTCTTTAACTTTTACCCAGGGCCGGCCACACTGCCGCAACCGGTGCTGGAAACAGCGAGAACAGAACTTTTGAATTACCGTGACTCGGGTATGTCAGTGATGGAAATGAGTCACCGTTCAAAACCAATAGAAAACGTTATTGCCTCCGCAGAAGCTAATTTGAAGGAGTTACTAAAAATACCCGAAGGATACCGAGTGCTATTTTTACAGGGCGGTGCTACTTCTCAATTTTTCATGATACCTTTCAACTTCTTGACAAAGGACCAGACCGCTAACTATGTGCTCACCGGAAGTTTTGCGGAGAAAGCTTATAAAGAAGCGTTAAAAACCGGCAGTGCTCATACTGCCGCTTCTACTAAAGAGGAAAAATTTCGTTCTATTCCCAAACTTGAAGATATTTCAGTCAGTGACAATGCTGCATATCTGCATCTCACTTCGAACAATACTATTTACGGAACCCAATGGCAGCAGTTCCCCCAGCTGTCTATTCCAGTGGTAGCCGATATGTCCAGCGACATTTTATCTCGTCCTTTTGACGTATCAAACTTTGATTTGATCTATGCTGGAGCACAGAAGAACCTTGGACCGGCAGGAGTTACCGTAGTAATAATCAGTGAGAAACTCATAAACATCAGTGCCCAGGCAAAACTGCCGGATATGCTAAAGTACTCTGTCCATGCAGAAAAAGATTCTATGTTTAACACACCGCCAACTTTCCCCGTTTATATAGTTAACCTTGTACTCGAATGGATTAAGGAAAACGGAGGGTTAGAAAAGATGGCGGCACGCAACCAAGAGAAAGCCGATATGGTTTACCAAGTAATTGACCAAAATCCGGACTTTTATCAAGGCCATGCAATCAGTGACAGGTCACTTATGAACATTTCCTTCCGATTACCCAATGAAGACCTAGAAAAAGAGTTTGTGCATAGCGCTGAGAAAGTCGGCCTGGTAGGTTTAAAAGGGCACCGTTCCGTTGGTGGCATTCGCGCTTCCATTTATAACGCCATGCCCGTAGAAGGATGTGCTGCTTTAGCGGCATTCATGCTGGCATTTAGGAAAACTCATTAATAGTGTTTACAGCGGGACCCTACCGGTCCCGCTTATCTCTATTATCCTGTGGTTTAACTGCGGGTATTGGTGATAAATTTACTGACCGCTCCCGAACAAATTGATACACAATGCCTGTCAATAATAACAGCCCAATATAACCTACAGCGGGAAGCAGATAGCGAATAAGATTGACAAAACCAATTCCACTGAGGACTAATGCACCAAGACTTGCACCCGCAGTGAACCAAAGCCGTTTTTTACCGGAGCCAGCCAACCTGGCCACAAAACCATAAAGGCCACCTACCGCGGTAGTGTACACTTCGGCAAAAAGCACACCGCTGTAAATTGTTTGCACCAACGGTGATATGGTACCGGCAAGAAAAATCATAGGTACTTCAAATTGAGCCGCTGTGGATCTGGTAAGGAGAAGCGCGGTAGCTATTACTATTGCCCCTAATCCCAGACCCAGTCCACCCAATAAAGCACCAGCGTTGATGGAATGGCGGTCATTGGCTTCGCGCCCAAGCGGAGCGAGCACGGCTACCGCTAAAATTAAATTATACGACACGTAAAGCGTCGCTGCCAGAAGCCAGTTTCCTACAACTGCGTTACCGGGCAGAGCATTAACAGCACTTATCCCGATTAAATTTGAGTCGATAATGACCCTAACACTGACGTATGTTACCGCTGTCAACAGCAAGGGCACCACTAAACTAATGGACCGGATAACACTGCTTACGCCAAGAGCTACTGTGACAAATGTGGCGGCAATAACTGTTATACTGCCAAAAAACGGTGCCAAGCCAAATTGTTCTTTAAATAAGGACCCCGCACCGGCAGCCATAAGTGTTAATGCGCCAAACAAAAAAAAAGTAATCACAATATCTATCAAAGTTCCAATGATCCTACCGGTAAAATACTTAACTACCGGAAGGTGTGACTCTGCCTTTAGCTTATAACCGTATAATAACATCTGCCAGCCAAAAAACATAAATAATAAAGTGGATAAACCTAAGCCAATATAAGCAATCGGCCCAAAATAGCCAAAAAACAAAAGTACTTCTTGACCTGAAGCAAAACCGGCACCAACTACAGTACCTATATATGTTGCTCCAACAGTCAATGGAGAAAGTTTTTTCTCTTTTTTCATTAATCATACCTCCTGTTATATAGCATTTACAAACAGGCAGGTTGTTACAGCCGGATATATCTTCCTGTACAAATCTTCCTGATTTTAAAGGAATTAGCCGATAAAAGGAAAAAGTGAATAAATGAAAACTTGGCATGCGTCAATACAGATCGAAACAAATCAGCACCAATGCCGTCGGAGAGCTATTCTGTCTGACAGGCATATCAACACTCAAGGAGGTCGAAACAGTGAAATATATAGTGTTATTGGGCGACGGGATGGCAGATTACCCGATACCAAGCTTAGGTAATCGTACCCCGCTTCAGTATGCGTCTACTCCGAACATGGACAAACTAGCAGAAGTAAGTCAACTTGGCATGGTAACAACCGTCCCGGCTGGTTTTTCCCCGGGAAGTGACGTGGCCAACCTTTCCGTAATCGGCTATGACCCAAAAACTTATTACACGGGTAGGTCCCCCTTAGAGGCCATCAGTATGGGAATTGACCTTTTACCTGGTGATATTTCCTTTCGCTGTAATTTAGTGACCCTTTCCGATGAAGAAAATTACCAAGACAAAAGAATGCTTGACTACTGCGCCGGGGAAATATCCTCCGAAGAAGCAGCCGAACTAATCAAAACGATTAATGAAACCCTTGCTCCTGAAGGAATCAATTTCTATCCGGGAATAAGTTACCGACATTTAATGGTATGGCATAATGGTACGGGTGAGCAGCATTGCACGCCTCCTCATGATATCGCGGATAAGACTATTGGCAATTATCTTCCTCAAGGAAACGGTAGTGAAGAGTTGCTTAACATGATGTTAAACAGCAATAAGCTGATTGAGGAACATCCTATAAACCTGCTTAGAAAAGAGCGGGGTAAAAACCCCGCTAATTCCATCTGGTTGTGGGGACAGGGAACTAAACCAAAGATGCCCGCTTTTAAAGACGTATATGGCGTTGAAGGCGCAATGATCTCAGCCGTGGATCTCACCAAAGGCATAGCCCAAGCGGTCGGGCTACAGGTAGTGGACGTGCACGGTGCCACCGGAAACATCCACACCAACTTTACCGGCAAAGCCAAAGCTGCCCTAAAAATTTTGTCGGAAGGAAGCGACTTTGTCTATCTTCATATCGAAGCACCTGACGAAGCGGGACACCAGGGAGACTTAGAGACCAAAATACAGGCCATTGAAGCCATTGACCGGCTTGTATTAGGAGAAATTATCTCGGGGATGAAAGAATTGGATGATTACAAATTAGTGGTTCTCCCCGATCACCCCACACCTATCAGTTTGCGTACCCATACTGCAGAACCGGTACCATTTATGTTGTTTAACAGTGCAGCAATAAAAAACGGCCCTAGAATCTTTCATGAGAAATCAGCTCTAGCTGCAAATTTCCACATCGACCAAGGGCCTGATTTAATGAAACTTTTCTTGAGGTAAATAAACAAGACTTATACCTTCTTCTGGTATAAAGATAAGCACCCTAATTTAGACGGGTGCTTTTTCTTTATGGTACAATCACTATGTTGGTAGTCACTGGCCGTTCTCTTCCGTCTGACGGCCGATTAATTACTTTTCCGTTATAAACAAAGGTACTGGAGCCCCCGCCATCTAAGTTATAAGCCTCAATAATTCCTAAGTCATATAATTTTAGCTGCAAACTTTCAAGACTAATCCCAGCGCTCCATCCCTTTCTTCGTCCATCGATAACCAGGAACAATATATCACCGTTAGCATACTGTCCAATTACAGTGCGCGGATGCTTTTCCCGCTGCCATTTTTCGGGTATTGGCAAAGGCCGTCCCTCTTGGAAAAGCATGGGAACAAAACTAACACCCTGCCATGGGCGATTTCGTATCAGGTCTGCTTCTTCCTTGAACATCCCACCAATTAACTCAGCTTTTTTAGTCCAACCGGAGAAAAAAAGGTCATCATGAGTGGGACTAAAACCGCCAACCAATTCCCCGTCAATCATAGTATTGCCAATTGGAAGAGCCTTTTGGTTGCCGTCTTTAACCACTTTGAAGAAGCCGCCCCCGTTTACTCCAAATATCGCTCCGCTTCGTTCTAGCGCGTCACTGGTAGTTTCTGTTTCGCCCAGAGTGTCCTTGGCCAAAACAACCTGCATAGCCCGCGGGTCAAAAAGCTTTACTTTTGCCGCGTAACCCCGGTACCCGTTTTCATTGATCGAAAAAAGCTTTAGCTCAACCCGATCATTGCGAACTGTTTCAAATGGTTCACCTAATTTAGCCAGAATTCTTTCTTCATAGATTTCCTCTGACTTTACTTTTTGGGACTGACTTTTTTGGGCCAGCTGCTGCAGCAGTTCTTGCTGCTCTTCATATTGCCGCTGCTGTTCCGCCAGGATTTCATTGATGAAGCTGATACCGTTTTCCAACCGAGATACTTCCGCCTGATAATTTGCTGTCCGCTCTTCAAGACTGTCCACAGAAAAGATCAGTTGTTTCTGTTCAATCCCTAACTGGGGAAGTTGCTGATTGAATCCTACAATAATACCCAATAACGGTGCCATCAAAAATAATAGCAGCAGACTAATCTTTCGCATTGCCGTTCCCCTTAAGTATCTCAAGACTTTCTTCCAGTTGCTCCAGTTGATTATCTAAATCCTCAATCCGTTTATTCAATTCTTCCCTGCTGGAATTTGATTGGGTAAGGGTATCATCGGCATCATCTAGAGCTTCGCCAATTTCCTCCATTGCTGCAGTCATCCGGCTTAACTTATCTTCTAACTGTTTGATATTCAATGCGTTTGTTTCTTGAACAGACTTGATTGCCTGGGATACCTCCGCTTGGGTTCGGTTGTAATTATTAGTAATTTTGCGGTCCACAATTGTATAGGCGGCATACACCGTACCACCCCAAAGAAGAGAAAGTATCAGTGTAGCTGCCACAGTCCTCCACGTACCCTTTTTCGTTTTTCTCCGACGAGTTGCTTCAGTCTGATCCTGTGAATTTTTCGACATATTTTTACACCCCTTAAATAACACTCTACTTTAAGCTGACGATAACCAAAGGAAAATGTTCCTTAAAACTAAGCTATAACACAAAAAAGCGATTTCATCGCCTTCGGCGTATTAAGGTAGATTTTTCTCTTCTATACATCAAAAAAGTCCCCCGAAAAGGGGGATAGTTGTTTGGGACGGTGTTAGGTTAACCCTTCAAAATAACATTCGACAAAAAGCCACTATTTCCTGCAAAGTTAGCCGATCATATGTTTTACTTTTTCCTCCAACACTGGAAGGTATAGGGTGACAACAGTACCCATTCCTTCCTCACTGCGTACCACTATATCCCCGCCATGGCTGGCAACAATGTGCTGGGTAATGGCAAGACCCAACCCTGTCCCCTCTTCCTTTGTAGTAAAAAAGGGATTAAGAATATGGCTAATATCCTGCTTGGTTATTCCCATGCCGTTATCTTCAAAGGCAATCGCTATTCGGTCCGCCAAGGAATAAAGACGCACATTCAACTGCCCATTTTCGGAGATAGCTTCAAATGCATTTACCATTACATTAACTATAGCCTGCCGTAACTGCTCCTTATCACCCATCACTAAAGGAAAGCAACTGGGAATTTGCATAACTACGGAAACCTCATAAAGTCTTGCCTGGCTTTCCAAAAAGTCGATAATTTCCTGCAGCAGGTCAATAATATCAAGGGGTTGTAAATGTGGAGCAGAAGGTTTGGTTAATAATAGGAAATCGTTAATCAATTTAATTAACCGTTCTACATCGTCATTGGCAAAGTCCAGATACCCTTTGACGGTAGGTTCCCCTGTGGCTTCCTTCGCCAGCTGACAAAAGCCCTTTACCGAAGTTAAAGGATTACGTAGTTCATGGGCCAGCCCGGCCGCGAGATGCCCCACCAAAGCCATCTTTTCTGCTCGTTTCTGCCGTTCTATTTTTTCCCGCTTGACAAGTGCTTTTGCATCTTCCAGACGGTTCATCGCGTGTTCCAATATATCATCTTCGGCGCATGCATCTTCAGGACAATTGGCACAGCCAACCAACAGGTTTAATCTATCAATGTCCAGCTTAGCCGCTACTCGGCGGGCATCGGCTTGTAAGCCGTTGATAAATTCTTCCACCGTACCTTTATCAGCTCCGGAAAAAACCGCAAACTGATCCCCTGAATAGCGGAATGCCTCGTCTCCTGAAGGCAAGGCGTTACGTAATGCCTCAGCCATGCCGCTAATTATCTTATCCCCTGTCTTAAAGCCATACTTGCTATTATGGTACTGCAAATTACCCAAGTCAATGATTACTAACTGGAAAGGAATGCCTTCCGTTTTCCATTGTAAGACTTTACCCTTCAAGAGCTTCTCAAATTCACTGTAGCGCCACAAGCAAGTCTGATGGTCTATCTTTACATCTCCTTCCATCTGCAGTATCTTTTGTTCTACCGTTTCAGTCAAACGGCTCAGTATACGAAACTCAAAACGCATCAGCACTATAACACCAAGTAGATACAGGAAGTTATCATCTATCACAAAAGAATGCTTCACCATATGCATCTGCACTAACCAACACAAAGCCATGGCAGCGGTAGTCAGATTGACAAAAGCCTTAGCTAAGCTAATCTTACCGTCAAAAATGAAAATAACCACGGGCATCAGATATAGGAAGTGATATGTGCTATAATAGCCTCCGGTGGTATATGTAACAATGTTCAAGGCCGCAAAGCTTGAAAGGAGACAGAGAACATCCCAAAAATAAATCATTCTATTTTTATTCATCAGTGTATAGGTACTCAAATAAACACCAAATAAAAAAAACAAACTTACCATTAACAAATTCCCTATGGATTGCCCTGCGCCGACAATCCATAGGGAATAACTAACGAAAAAGAGATTAATAACTATTACAGTTTTATGCATGGTAGTTAAGCTACTCTCTATACTGTTTTCCAAGAACCCAGTCACCCTCTCCACCAACTAAAACATTACCAAGGTTTCATTCCACAATTGCTGACCTTTTCCTTCGGAGAATTATCAGTGTTTTTGAGATTAATTGGCGATTTAGGTCGAATGGAGAAATTTATAATAACTTCTCGGAAAAACCTGGTACTATCGTCAAAACAATTTGTTTTGGAGCAGGAATTAGTCATTAAAGCTCGAATTTTTTGGTAGGCAGGGATAAGGAGTGATCAAACTTGCAAAATGAGGCATTACATGAATGCATTAATATAAAAGGGACCAAACATGGTTTGTTAATCTATTGTAACGGCCAGGTCGCCGAGGGAAGCCTAACCGCCACACTTGAGAAGAGACTGCAGGAAGCCAACGGCTTTTTTAGCGGCGCTATGTATTCCTTGCATTGTATTCCACCGACCAACGAGGATACGACGAAGCAACTGCACACCCTATGTAAACATTATGGGCTCGTCCTGGCGGATACCCCTATTGAACCGCCAAAACCCGTAAAAAAACATAAAATGCGCAGAAAACCGGCCCCGATTAAGGCAAAACCTACCACCGGGCCAATGGGGGATACACTGTTGCTGCATAAAAACATCCGCTCCGGCGGTAAAGTAACTCATGACGGCAATGTAGTCCTGCTTGGCGATTTAAACCCAGGAGCTGAAATCAAAGCAACCGGCAACATCCTCGTGTTGGGAGCACTGAGGGGTACGGCTCATGCCGGCTGTGCAGGGGATATGGACGCTGTTATAGCAGCTTATAAACTCCATCCCAGTCAACTGCGCATCGCGGATAAAATTGCCCGTTCACCGGAAAGTCTCATTGAACGGCCATTCCCAGAACTGGCTTTCGCCAGCGAAGAAGAAGGTATTATAATTGAAAAATATAACCCCAATAAAAGAAGATAGCTTTCGGAAGCATCCTTAGAAAACGTAGAATTTAAATATTTGTTTACCGAGAGCGACGGGCACCGGCAAGGTGCTCGTTTATCTTTTCCAACCCGAATGTAATTACGCCGATTTTTTCATCTGCTACATTTAATATCTCACGGCGGCCATTGCTTAATTCGATAATTAACTTACCGTCGCGATAATCCACCACACCTATTTCATGGGGATTAAAACTTTTACATTTTAATGAAAGCCATTTCTTTTGAATTACGTACATCCACTGGTTAGATATTACTATTGCCGTTTTCGGTGAAAGCTGAATCGAAAGTCTCGTTAGTTCCTGCATGGTCACCCGCCGGTTAAATTCCTGTTTGAAATTTGGCAATAACTCTTCCAAAAGCTCCAACATATCGGTCCCTCCCCTACCTGTCTAAATGCTCCACCGCCTAAAGCTTCAGCCGACTGAGTACCTCGCAACCGAAGGGGCACACCCCTCTGTTTAGGAGATTATCCGCAATCCATAAGTTCCGCCATATATACGTAAAAAGCCGGCGGTAGTAACCGCCAGCCCTTTTACTTACACCGGATGATACGGTGATTGTCCATTTTCCGGCCCTTCCTGGGCAATACGAAAATCCACCTTGGTCTTTTTAGACATTCTTTCCTCCAGGAATCTTTCCGCCACTTGGGGAAAAATAGCGTAGGAAATTATGTCCTCTTCCTTTTCCATGTACTGAGCAATTTCTTTCTTTGCGGCCGGCAGCTGGGGTTCCAACAAGTCTGCTGGACGACCTTCTATGGGCTGTTCATCGCCGATAATTTTTTTCCGTATTTCCGGGTCAACTTCCGCAGGCGGGCGTCCATATAAACCGCGCATGTAATTTTTTACTTCATTGGTAACCATTTTGTAGCGTTCCCCTGCCAAAATATTGAATACCGCCTGGGACCCGACAATCTGGCTAGATGGAGTCACCAACGGCGGGTACCCAAAATCCTTCCTTACCCGTGGTACCTCTGCCAAAACATCAGGCAGCTTATCCAGTGAATTCTGTTGTGATAACTGAGAATAGAAATTTGATAACATACCCCCGGGAATTTGGTAAAGAAGCACATTGGCATCTACCGTATTACCAGCCAAATCAAACGCTTTATATTCGCCGCGGATACCCTTAAAGTACTCAGCAATTTCAGATAATAGGTCAAGGTCTAGTCCTGTATCCCACTCAGTCCCCTGCAGTGTCGCGATCATTGGCTCCGTCGCCGGTTGGGAAGTGCCCATAGATAAAGAAGAGATGGCCGTATCAATAACGTCCACACCGGCTTCTATGGCCTTGAGATAGGTCATGGATGCCATACCACTAGTATAATGACAGTGCAGCTGAATAGGTATTTCTAACTCCTGTTTGAGCCTTTTAACCAAGTCGTAGCCATGTATCGGCGTAAGAATGCCGGCCATATCCTTAATACAAAGGGAATCCGCACCCAGCTTCTGCAGCTCCAATGATTTTTCCACGTAATGGTCGATGTTATGTACGGGACTGGTGGTGTAGGAAATTGTTGCCTGGACATGGCCGCCAACGCTTTTGGCCACCTCCATCGCTTTAGCCATGTTGCGAACATCATTTAACGCATCGAAGATGCGGAAAATGTCTATGCCGTTCTCCTTAGCCTTGGTAATAAAGGCCTCCACTACATCGTCGGCATAATGACGATAGCCCACCAGATTCTGACCCCGAAGCAGCATTTGCAGCTTGGTATTCTTCAATACTTCTCTTAGTTTACGTAACCGCTCCCACGGATCTTCATTGAGAAAGCGCATACAACTGTCAAATGTTGCCCCGCCCCAAACTTCCATAGAGTAAAAACCAACTTTATCCATCTTCTCTGCAATGGGCAGCATATGGTCAATTTTCATCCTCGTAGCCAACAGAGACTGGTGTGCATCCCGAAAAGTGGTGTCTGTAATTCCCACGGGTTTACCTGACATAGCGTCACCTCCAAATAAAATAAGTGCAGCAACATTATCATCGTTGATTACTCAAGAATTAGCTTAAGCCAATAGTCCCGGGTAATAAGCTATATATATTCAATAACGCCCCGCCCATTCCTGCCTATTAGAAATTGAATACAATATTCACTACATTCTAGCAAGCTTCTTTGCTTGGCAATGTCACTAAACTTAGTTAAAGAACCTTAGTTAAACCGCGATAAATTATTCCCTGTCGGCCATCAACAGTGATAGTATCGCCGTTCTGCAGCAAAGTAGTGGCCTGTTCCACTCCAACAACTACCGGTAGTTGAAGACTTAAGCCCACAATGGCCGCATGTGAAGTTAAGCCCCCTTCTTCGGTTATAACTGCTGCTGCCTTCTTCATCGCGGGTACTAAATCTCCATAGGTACCTACTGCAACCAAAATATCCCCTTCTTTTACATCTGCCATTGCCTGTTCTTCGGAAGCAGCTATTTTCACCGTGCCCGTTATCACAGTTTCCCCGATACCTGTACCTTGGGCAATAATTTCACCCACTATATGAACCTTCAATAGGTTTGTGGTGCCGGATACGCCCACCGGCAGGCCGGCAGTGATAACCACCATATCACCGCATTGAATTAAGTTTTTACCCAGGGCGGCAGTAACAGCGCCATTGATCATGTCGTCGGTACCATCGGACGCCGGGACTTCCTGTCCAGTAACACCCCAAACCAAAGAAAGTTTCCGCAACACATCGCTATGCGGGCTTGCAGCTATAATGGGAGCCTTAGGACGGTACTTTGCCACCATTCGCGGCGTTGATCCGGATTCAGTGGGAGTGATAATCGCCGCCGTTCCCAAATCAAACGATATGGTACAACTGGCATGACTGATAGCCTCTGTAACGGAACGGGTACTGTCCACTTGGCTTTCCTGGAGGTTCTGCTTAAACTTGATGGCCTGCTCAGCCCGCTGAGCTATTCTATGCATGGTGGACACCGCCTCCACAGGATACTCACCGGCGGCTGTTTCCCCAGAAAGCATAATAGCATCAGTACCATCCAAGATAGCGTTAGCCACATCGCTGGCTTCGGCCCTAGTCGGCCGGGGATGGCTGATCATGGAGTCCAACATCTGGGTAGCGGTGATGACCGGTTTACCAACCAAATTACACTTACGAATAATTTCTTTTTGAACTAAAGGTACTTCTTCAGCAGGGATTTCTACTCCTAAATCCCCTCGCGCTACCATTATTCCGTCTGATACCTTTAAAATCGCTTCAATATTATTCACTGCCGCTTGGGTTTCTATCTTCGCGATTATATGTATGTCGGCTTTCTTAGACTCCAGAATCCGGCGGATTTCGAGAACATCGGCAGCACGCCGGACAAAAGAAGCTGCAATAAAATCAAGCCGATGCTCTATAGCAAAGTTGATGTCCTCAACATCCTTATCCGTTATTGCCGGAAGTTCCAGTAATACCCCTGGAACATTAACACCCTTATTACTTTTTAAAGTGCCGTCGTTAAGTACTTTGCAGCTGACAGTATCGGCCTCAGTGTGGAGCACTTCCAAACCAATAAGGCCATCATCCAACAGTATCTTATCTCCCTGGGAAACGTCCCTAGCAAGGTTTTTGTAGGTCACAGGGATTCCTTCACTGTTACCAGAGGCCAAGACAATTTCCTGTCCTTCTTCCAGTTCCATCTTATCATTGGGCACTTTGCCGATACGTATTTCCGGACCCTTCGTATCCAGCATCAGGGCAACGCTCTGCTCCAACTGACCAGCAATCTCTCGGATAAGGGATACCCGCTGCCCATGTTCTTCGTGGGTACCATGAGAAAAGTTAAGCCGCGCAACATTCAGCCCGGCTTTCATTAAATCTTTTAGAATTGCTTCCTTGTCACTAGCGGGGCCAATGGTCGCTACTATTTTGGTATGTCGCATTTTTTTCCTCCCGAGCTAAATTGATAATACTCCTGCAAGTTGGTACATCTCCAAATCAATCTCTTTTTTACTAGCCAAAGCTTCAGTAATATCGACGTTTTGAATTGCTCTGTTAGCTATACCAACCATCCGGTTACTTTTTCCTTCAAGCAAAAGTTTTACAGCCTCCGCACCCATTCGGCTTGCTAACACCCTATCAAAGGCCGTAGGTGTGCCCCCCCGCTGGATATGCCCAAGAATTGTTACCTTTGTCTGAAGACCGCTGATACTCTCAATATCCTTACTGATATCCATCGCACTACCGACACCCTCAGCAACAACAATGATATTGTGCAGTTTTCCTCTGCGCCTTCCCTTTTTAATCTTGGAGATAACTGTTTCAAGATCCTTAGGTACTTCGGGTATCAACACCGTCTCGGCACCGCCGGCGAGCCCTGCTTCCAACGCTATATGCCCGGATGACCTGCCCATAACTTCTACCAGCCACACCCGTTGATGCGATGTGGCAGTATCCCTTATTTTGTTGATGGCATCTATCACCGTGTTGACTGCAGTATCAAAACCAATGGTTGCTTCAGTAAAAGGAATGTCGTTATCAATAGTACCAGGCACTCCTATTACAGGCATACCCAGTTTTGCCAATTTAGATGCACCGGCAAAAGAGCCGTCACCACCGATAACCACTATGCCGTCAATATTATGCTTACGAAGATTTGCCAGGGCCTTTTTTCTTCCTGCTTCTGTCCGAAATTCTTCACTGCGTGAGGTTAATAGCTTCGTTCCCCCCCTGTGGATGATATCTGCCACCGAACTGACCTTTAAGTGCTGGAATTTATCCTCTATCAGTCCAGTATATCCCTGCATAATTCCAAAAACATTTAAGTCCTGGTAAATGCCCGAACGTACAACTGCCCTAATTGCCGCATTCATTCCCGGGGCATCACCCCCGCTGGTTAGAACTGCAATGTTGTTCAAAGATTTGCACTCCTTCCGTCATTTACCAATGGTCTCACTGATAATTTCATGGGCTTCTTCAATTTCACCTTCAGGCACTAAAACCTCTACCGACCTTGATTCGCCAAGCGGCGAGGCACCAACTGCCCGTAAAGTTACCAGCACCCCTTCTTGGGACAGTTTATCGCGGATTTTTTCTGCGGTAATAGAGTTAGTTGCAATATAGACAACGGTCCACATAAAAAGCCTCCTCGATTGCTTAAAACCAGAACAAAAGCATTTAATGCCTTCCGGCACTTAAAGGTAATGCTTTTGCACCCAAGGGCATTAAGATCGACTAGGCAACAAGTTGCCAAGTCTCTCTATATTCTTACCCAGGGAACCCCTGGGTGCTGCGCACCCGGCCGCCTCACCGACTCGGCGGCGCTCGTACCTTGGCGTCACTTATTCGTGACGCCACTCGCCCTAGGTCGCTTCGCTGTTGCAAAACTCTTAGCAACTTGTTGCTGTAGAGTTTTGGCATGCCCCTTGCGGGTAGACCCTCCTGCATTTAACATAAGGGGGCAAGCCCCCTTAACAACCCCCATGTATAGGAAATTATCCACAACCCATAATTTTCTATACATTAAAAAACTACTAATTATTCCCCGGTTTCCACCTGTCCGTGTTTAGTGTAAACCCTAGCCCGACCGCGAATTTTGATAGCAGACGTATGCTCGGTAAACTGCGCTATCATAACCTCGCCTTTATCTAATTTCTCAGTATGATGAAATTTGGTATTTTGCCCTCTGGTCAGGCCAATCAGGGTAACGCCGTTTTCCAAGGCCTTAACAACTATATAATCACCTTGAATTTCTAGATTACTCAACTTAGCTCACCTCACATATTTTTCATAAAATACTTTCCCCTATGTAACACTTTTTCATGCTTATAAACTACTCTACTCACATATATTAAGCTTATATTTCTCTTGCAAGGCCTTCTCAACTACCGGCGGCACTAGACCACGAATGCAGCCGCCCATAGACGACGCTTGTTTGATAATACTAGAACTTAAAAATGAATACTCACTGGCAGTCATTAAAAATAAGGTTTCCACATCACCAGCAAGTTTTTTATTCATCAGAGACATCTGAAATTCATATTCAAAGTCTGATACTGCGCGAAGACCTCGAATAATGATACTAGCTCCATTATCCTTTACAAAATGCATTAGCAACCCATTAAACGGTATCACTGTGGTGTTATCCATAGATTCAGTGACTTGGGTTAATAACTCAGCACGTTCCTCTAAAGAAAATAATGTGTTTTTATAATTATCAGCAGCAACTGCAATTATCAGCTCGTCAAATAAACTTCCAGCCCTTTTGATAATATCCAGATGCCCGTTGGTAACCGGATCAAAAGTACCTGGATAGACTGCAATAGTCACACCGAATGCCTCCTTTGTTGTATCTGCTCTCATTTTCTGTATTTCCACTAATGGCAACGAAATCCTTCAAGTATTCGATAATTCAACCAAATTTTAAATGGAACCCATTGCGTACACTATCATCTTAATAAATTCCACTTGAACCTCCTCATACTAACTTGGGCGCGTTTTTTGGCGGAAAGCAGACCGCCTGTCCAAAATGGTCTAACATCCTGCTTAAACCTATTTTTCACCTGCCGAAGGCATATTATTAAGTGATAGCTTGTCTTCCATAAGACTAAGCCAGCTTGCTGGCTTAGTCGCACTTGTGCTCCTGAGTGGATGGGAACTTGCCAGAACTTATACTTTCTGGCTAAACTGGTACAAAAAAAATCTGCCTTTAAGTCGGCAGAAATGATTATTTAGGAAGCTCTCTTATTCGCTATCTATATCTTTACTGCCCTTTTCCCTTTGATTGTTTTTTGCACCATGGGCCAATTTAGCCGATGCGGCAGCAGCGATACCAGCTATCAGGTCATCTAAAAAAGTATTCACTTTATTTTTTTTGTTATCATTTAACTGCCCGATAACCCCGGTCTTTTCCTTATCCAAATAGCCGAAACTGGTAATGCCGATGGTACCATAAATATTGGTAATACCCATAGCCAACACCTCATCCAAACCGTAAAGTGGTTCATCCCGAGAAACTATATCTTGAAGGGGTTGGGGTAAGGCCCCCTGCTCGGCCAATACATCCAAAGCAACGCCGGTAAAAATGGCGTATTGTACTTCTCGTTTTTCCAATACCTTTTCCACCGCTTCAAGGCATTGATCCTTAGTAAGAGAAGATAAATAAGGCTGCTGCAGGTGAAAAACGATATCGCCGATTTGATACAGGTAAACCCCTCGGCTAGCTAACAAATTAGTCGCTTTTTTCACTGTATACCCCCCTAAAAAAATGAATCAGCAGCTACATGAGCTACTGATCATCTAAGTTAGTATATTGTTATGCCTAAAACAGTGTATCCGTGCTAGCCATTTACCAACTTAACACATTCATTACCGCAGATACCCTTCAATCCGTTTATTAATTCCTCTTGCGGGCTTACCCAATGTCCTCTGTCAGTCATGATACAACGTCCGTTATCAGGGAAATATAGATAAACAGGTGTTTCCCCAGGGAATTGCTGCAAAAAGCCTTTGATCCTGTCCATAGAATGTGTTCGGTCTAATATTTTTAAATACAGCTTATCGGTGCCGGGTTCAGGCAGCCATTGAATCCCATCCACAAATATCTTTAGTTCATCTTCACTTTTAGCTAACCTTCCTGACATAATTACCACCCGATCCTCCTCAAGCAAGGTATTTAGTTGGGAATATGTTCGCGGAAAGACCAAAGCTTCAACCATGCCGCCCGTATCTTCCAATGTAATATAGGCCATGGCCTCCCCTTTCCTGGTAATAGCACGCCTGACATAGGTAATAATCCCACCCAGGTTGACCCGGGTGCCGTCCTCTACCAGCGGTAGTTTTGCGATTTCATAAGAAGTCTGCGCTTTAATTTGTTCTGCATACGAAGCCACCGGATGACCGCTGACATAAAAGCCCAGCATCTCTTTTTCCATCCCCAATAATTCTCTTGGACCAAATTCAGGTAGATCGGGTATCCGTTCGGAAATACAATCTCCCCTATCTCCCTCACCGACAAGATCCAGAAGAGAAACCTGCCCCTGGGCACGGTCCCGCTGGTAAGCTTGGGCGGAATCTAGAGATTGGTCTAAAACTGCCAGAAGCTGCGCCCGGTTTAAACCCAGTGAGCCAAAAGCACCGCACTTAACTAAACTTTCTATCACCCTTCGGTTGACCTGCCTCAGGTCTATTCGCTGACAAAAGTCCGTTAACGATTTGAAACTGCCATTCTGTTCCCGAGCGTCGATAATTGATGCTATTGCCCCCCGGCCGACATTCTTTACAGCAGCTAGCCCAAACCGGATCTTCTCACCCACTACGGTAAAATCCATTCTGCTCTCGTTAACATCCGGAGGTAATATTTTAATGTCCATCTTGCGGCATTCATCAATATATAAAGGAACTTTGTCAGTATTATTCATAATACTTGTTAGAAGAGCAGACATAAATTCAACTGGATAATTAGCCTTAAAATATGCCGTCTGATACGCCACCAAAGCATAAGCGGCGGAGTGAGATTTATTAAATCCGTACCCGGCAAAGTATTCCATCAAATCAAATATTTTCCCTGCAATTACCGAACTAATGTCGTTTTTGTCAGCACCCTTGAGAAATTTATCCCGTAACCCCATAATTACCTCAGGTTTTTTCTTTCCCATGGCCCTGCGCAGCAGGTCCGCTTCACCTAAAGTAAAACCGGCTAAGGTACTGGCAATTTGCATCACCTGTTCTTGATACAATATTACACCGTAAGTTTCCTTTAAGATATTTTCCAAGGATGGGTGTAGGTAACTTGCCTCTGTATTTCCATGCTTGCGGTTTATAAAATCCTCCACCATACCACTGCCTAGCGGACCCGGGCGATACAAGGCAACCAAGGCGATAATATCAGGAAACTGTTCCGGTTTGAGGTTTTTAAGGATGCCGCGCATACCTGAACTTTCTAATTGGAATACGCCGATGGTGTCTCCCTGGGAAAGCATTTCAAAAACTGCCGGGTCATCCAATGGTATCTCCTTTAAATATACTTCCGTACCACTGCTTTCCCGTATTAAACGCAGGGTATGATTCATGACCGTAAGGGTACGTAACCCTAAAATATCCATCTTTAACAGTCCCAATTCTTCAACAGTACTCATGGGAAACTGGGTGGTGACAATCTTGTCGCTGGTAGTCTGCAGCGGTACATAATTAGTCAATTTCTCTTTAGCTATCACAACACCCGCGGCATGGGTTGACGCATGCCGCGGCATTCCCTCAATTGCCTTGGCCATATCTATTAATTCCCTGGTCTTATCCTCTGTTTCGTATCGTTCCCGCAGAATGTCACTTACTTTTAAAGCCCTGGTAATAGTTATACCCAGTTCGTTTGGCACCAGCTTGGCTATTTTGTCAACTTCCCCCGGAGAAAAACCCAGTACCCTGCCGACATCGCGAATGGCAGCCTTAGCGGCCATCGTACCAAAGGTAATAATTTGGGCAACATGGTCACTGCCATATTTCTGGGCCACATAATCAATAACTTCACCCCTCCGTTCGAAGCAGAAATCAATGTCCACATCCGGCATACTCACTCGTTCGGGGTTAAGAAACCGCTCAAACAACAACCCGTATTTCAACGGGTCTATATCAGTAATTCCAAGACAATAGGCCACCAAGCTTCCTGCGGCGGACCCCCGACCCGGCCCGACAAGGATGCCCTTACTCCTGGCAAAGTTGACAAGATCCCATACTATCAAAAAATAACCGGGGTAATCCATCTTGTTTATAATTCTCAGTTCATACTCCAGTCGTTGGTCGTGTTGTTCAGTCACCTTTTCATAACGCCTGCTGAGGCCTTCACGGCATAATTTACTCAGATAGCTGTCCAGGTTATATTCTTCAGGTACTTCATAGTATGGGAGGTGGAGAGAACCAAAATCAAAGTCCACCTGGCATCGTTCAGCAATATTAAGTGTATTATCCAACGCCTCAGGGTATTCCCCGAAAAGCATCTCCATCTCACTGCGGTCTTTTAAGTAAAACTCACCGGAACCAAAATCCATCCGGTTGGGATCTGCCAGGGTTTTTCCTGTCTGGATACACAAAAGAATTTCATGGGTTTTAGTATCATCAGGCATAACATAGTGAACATCGTTGGTAGCCACTAAGGGAATCCCTGTCCCCCTAGACAAATTTACCAAATGCCGCGTTACATCTGCCTGTCCTTTTAGCCCGTGATCCTGAATTTCCAAATAAAAGTTATTCTTACCGAATATTTCACTCATTTCAAGTGCTATTAGCCGAGCGTCGTCAATACGGCTATCCAGTACCGCAGCAGGTATCTCCCCTGCCAAGCAAGCAGACATTGCTATCAATCCTTGGTTATATTCCCTCAGCAGCTCTTTATCAACCCTTGGTTTGTAGTAAAACCCTTCAATGTATGCTTTGGAAACCAATGCCATCAAGTTTTTATAGCCAGTGGCATTTTCCGCCAATAGTACCAAGTGGTATGGAGAATCATCCTTATTCGCTTCTCGATCAAATCGACCCCGCCTGGCCAAATATACTTCACAACCGATAATGGGTTTGATACCGTACTTGCGGGCCAACTTGTAAAATTCGACCACACCATACATAACGCCATGGTCGGTTAACGCCAAGGCATCCATTCCTAACTCTTTAGCTCGGGTAACTAAGTTCTCCAACCTAGCTGCTCCGTCTAACAGGCTATATTCCGAATGAACATGCAGATGCACAAATTTATTGTATCGGTCAGTCTCCCCAGTAAAATTGCCGGTAACAGCCAACTCCGTTCCTCCTCATCATCGTTGCATTATGTTCGTTAGACTTCTAAATTCAAGACTTACTGTTGCTAACCCTGCTTTTATAATAAATTTGACCTTCCAAAAATGTCGGCATAGCCTGAGCTGACTACTAATAAGTATTTATATGACAACACAGAGGAGGTGCCTTAATGGACAGCTTTAGCCAAAAAATGCTGCTAATACTTTTCACTTCACTGGGCGTAGAGCTGGGCGCCTCACTAGTGGGTGCGCTTGCCGCCGTACTAGCCGGCGGTCCGCCATTACGAACCATGGCTAAATTAGCCTACGAAATCAAGATTTGGGCCATTGTCGCGGCAATAGGAGGCACATTTACCACCATTGAAGTGTTAGAACTGGGCCTCTTTGAGGGGGAGCTTATTACAGTTATCAAACAAATTCTTTATATTATCAGTGCCTTTGCCGGGGCACAGTTAGGCTACTTTATACTCTCGAATTTAGCCGGTGGTCGGTAATGGGGCGCTTCCTAGTTGTAAAAAGAAAAATATTATTAAAATTAACCGCTGCATTTTCTTTAGGGTTAATCATCGGCATGGTTTTTGCCACAATAAATATGGGCCACACCATCGATCAGCTTACGATAGATAAGGAAAACCTGAAAAACGAACTTGCCGGCGTTAAAAAGGAATTGAAACAGATTAAAGAAAACCTGGAGGAAAGAAAGATCACCGCCGTAAACAGTATCGAGGCAGAAGTGACCTTCCCCGAAGATATCTTCAACAAATATGAAGGAACCTCTCTGCAGATGGAATTGGAAAAGGAAGTATGTGAAATGCTTCAATCATTAAACGGGAAGAATATCGATCGACTGGACCCGGATCTAATACCGCAGATTATTGAAGGACGGCACATCACTGTTGAAAACCGCAGCTTTCAACTTCATGTGGAAACAGCGGTCATCAGTCAACAACTAAAGATATATGTCCTGGCTAAGCCTAAAAAAATAACAGAAAATAAAACCACCTTCTAACTCATAATAATATACTGAAAAGGAGTCGCGAAAACGACTCCTTTTCAATTGGGCTATTTATTCTTTTTTAATTTCTTTTTCTGCGGCTGCACTTCACCGGCCAATTCCATATCCATGCTGCCGGCGCTTTGACCCTGGGCCATCTGCTGCTGTTTATCCTTTTGCGACGCTTTGGCCTTCTTAGGCATTTTATTACCCTCCTTTGACCATGAAAATGTATTACCCACTTTTGGTCAAATAATAGGTTGCCAATTTTACCAAAATTTATGTATTCAATTGCATACTTTTCTTCCTTTTAGTAACCAAGCCGCCCAATCGCCCGCTTTCTTCAGAACTGAGACTATCCCAACCGCATTTTTTCACTTTCTCCAGCAGGCCTAATTCTGAAGCAATTTCTAATTTAAATGCTTCAGCTTGAGTTGGATACTTGCTTTTCTTGGTTGATTTCTTACTGCGTGGCACTTTTTCATCGTTAATTTTCATGGTTTTAACCTTTGTCATTTTCATCCTCCATTTCCCTGATAATCCCGCTGGCAAAAGGCCCAACATCACCTGAGGCAAATGCCTTCATGGTGCCTGCTGCAACATTTCTTACCGCAGTCTCCCATAAAGAAAGGGTTATACCCTCCTGCAGCATTTTCTTTTTTATCGTATAGGCGGCCTTAATGCCCTCACCTGACGCAAGCGTGTTCAGTACTTCCACTAAATCCTCACTTCCCTGTTGTACTGTGCCAAAATGCCAGAATATATGACTGATTTTTTCAGTTTCTTCACCTTCATCACCATCCACAATAATTGTTGGTGCTTCTCCAGCAGCTATTTCCCGGGCGTGACCCACTATTTTTGCCGAGACCACTTTTGTTTCTCCCGCGATTAATTTCTGCAGCGGTTCTCTCTTTTGATTCGTAGCAATGTTTACCAGGATCTGCTTAGTTGAAAGACTGGGTGCTAGGCGTTTAACCATTTCAGGCATTACTTCAGCCGGCAGAGCCAGTATTAGAACTTCCAAATCAAATAGCTGCTCAAATCGCGCCTCATGAACGCTTAATTCATCAGCCGTGGCAGCCGCTATTTTGTTATCATTATCATACAGCCATAAGTCAAAATGCCCTCTCAACTTTTCAGCCAGCTGCCTACCCATTCTTCCCACTCCTATTATACCCACAGACACCAAGTCAATCACTCCTTAAATTAATTTATCCCGCTCAACCTTCGTTACCTATTATATCTAGTTGCTTTTTATTTTAACAATCTGAGGAGCGGCTATTAATTATTTGACTAAACAGAAATTTCTGATGAATTATTCAACCAAAAAAAGGTTTTTTAACAACAACTGTCGAAATCCAAATATGGTATTTTATCACCATAATGAGAGAATATTCCAGAAAACTGAATCATATGTTTCATAAGGACTATATTGAAGGGGGGATTTGACAACTCCCTGTCCGGTTTTGGCAAAAACAGCGGATAGGATTTAAATACAATAGGTAATTGCGAAATTCAAAATTTAACGTAGGCAGCTAATCAGAAAGTTTAATAAAGAGGACAGAAAATTTTAAGCAGAGGTTGGACAGAAAAAATTCGGCACAAATAACCGCAAGTATTTTGCGGGTTGAAAGAGCAAGTATAAAGGATTTGCTAAGCCAAAAGAGGTTTAAGGCTTCTGATGAGTTCGTGTTTATGGAGTTTGTCTGCAAGAATAACGGTAAGCAGTTGAGTAATTCCTGCAAGGAGTAAGTCAGCCTTAATGGTTAAAGCATTTGTAGTTTTTCTGTTGGCGACGCCAAAATTGGATTTAAAGTGTTGAATGGTTTGCTCAATAACGCAACGATTTTTGTAGATATCAATCCATTCAGGGGTGTCTCTAATAATGCCAGGATAAAGTCTTAAGTCTTTTTCAGGATAGGTATAAAACATTCTACCAGAAGGAGAGTCGGAGCAAGGATGTTCACATAAAGTAATGCGTTTAGAACCTTTCCACTTCATTTTTGGGCAAACCCATTTATCTCTAACAACGCCACTCCTTAAGGGCGCTTTACCTTCATATTTCATGGGTAAAGAAGAATCTAACGGACACAGAGGTTGTCCAGATTCGTTGAACCCGGGTTCAGGGAGGTTCTTAGAACCTCGTTCGTTCAGAGGAATGACTGTTTTTAAAAAGTGACAATCCTTCAATAAAAAGTTATAGGAATCGTTTGTATCAAAAGCAGCATCGCCAATAAACGTGCTGGGTTTAAAATGAGTATGTGTTTTAAAAAAGTCGCGCAGAACAGGTTTAAGTGCTTTAGAATCGGATAAGGATTTATCTTCATCAGGGGAATCAGACTTTTTCTCTATTGGGATTTCAGGGTGTGCATTTATAAAGTCTTCATCAAAAAAGGAAATATTTCTGACTATACCAAGGCCATTTGTGAGCATACCAAATTTATAGACATAGCAAAAATGGCCATTGATGTAAAGCTGTTTGACATTTGGATTTGATGATGCGCAGGAAGGCATAATGCCGTATGCCATTTTGTATGGGTCAACAGAAGAGTTGCCTTTGTATTGAGACTTAAGCTGCTTGATTAAGCGATTGATAAACTTAGGATTATTCTCAGTAACGTAAGCTTCAACGCCAGAGGTATCAAAGACGAGATATGAAGCAAGTTCTGAGTTAATTTGCTCACAAATAGGTTCAGTTTGATCAACAAGGTTATCAAAAAGTGTTTGAAGATGTTTAGAAAAATCTTGCTTAAATCGTGTAAATTTTGATGCATCAGGTACTTTAGAAAAACCACAGAATTCACGGATTTCCTTGGAAAAATTCAAAAAAATAATCAGAAGCGCATCTGTAGGAATAGAAAAGATTCTCTGAATGATGAGTGCATAAAGAAAAGACTCAAGCTTAAATTTTCGTTTGCGACCAAAGTGCTTGTAAAAAGCCTGATAGAAACTCAGCGAAATATACTCTGAAAGTTGAATATGCTCTTCAAGAAGCGCTAGAAACCGAGGTTTATCCTTATCAACGAAATCAAGACAACCGTCATAAATATCAGATAGGGATAATTGTTTAAATTTCACAGAATAGATCTCCTTTCTTGTTGAATGTAGATATTGCCTGTTAACTATATTTTACACAAGACAAGTGAGGAGTTCTATATAACTAAGCAAGAAAAAAGATAGAATTTGCAAGGGTTGCGGCGTTTTGCAAACGCCTATTTAAATACAAATTTACGAGGAGGTTAAAAAATGAAAAAGTCTCTATCAGTTTTATTAGTACTGTTACTGGCACTTTCTTTTATTATAGCGGGGTGCTCTAGTAACCAACCGGCGCCTGATGAAGGGCAAGCAGACAATGCAAAAAAAGAAGCACCTGCTAAGCAACCTGAGGAACAGGCAGCAAAAGAAACTAAGCTGCTTATGGCAACGGGTGGCACCGGTGGCACCTACTATCCCTTGGGCGGCGCTATGGCCGAAACTTGGAGCAACCATATCGAAGGTTTAAAAGTAACTGTCCAATCCACTGGCGCTTCTGTGGAAAACATACGTTTGCTTAGTAACAAGCAAACCGAGTTGGCTATGGCTATGAACGGACCTGCCCAAGCAGCCGTACAGGGCCTAGGTGATTTTAAGGAAAAAGTTACTAATGTCGCTGCGATCGGCGTGATTTATCCGGAGGTTATGCAGGTAGTTACCCCACAAGCAAGTGGTGTTCAAACCATCGCCGACCTTAAGGGCAAACGCGTTTCCATTGGCCCTCCCGGCAGCGGCACAGCATCCGCTGCAGTAAAAATCTTAGCGGCTTACGGTATTGACGCTGATAAGGACATCACTAAGTTCCAAGATACTTTCGCGGACGCTGCCGACAAACTGAAAGATGGTCAACTGGATGCAGCTTTCGCCGTGTTGGCGGTACCCGCTGCAAATATCATTGAGATTTCCACCGCCACCCCGGTAGACATTGTAGATATCGATGGTGACGGATTGCAAAAGCTACTTGACAGTGAGCCTGCATTTGCGCCTTACGAAATTCCTGCCGGCACCTATGAGGGCCAAGATGAATTAGGTAAAACTGTTGCACAATGGGCTGTTCTCTACACCCAAAAAGAACTGTCTGACGACTTAGCATACAATCTGGCCAAGGTAATGTATGAAAATACCGATGAAATCGCTGCCGGTCACGCCCGGGGTAACCAAATCACTCTGGATAACGCCATCAAGGGTATCAAACCGGTACCATTCCATCCGGGTGCAGTGAAGTATTACAAAGAAAAGGGCATTTCTGTAGAGTAACATGCAGAGGAACTTGGATAAGAACTTAATGAGCACCCTTCGTGGTGCTCATTCTCTTAAAACCGCCATTTTACTAATTTTGGTACTATTGGCTCCGCTTTACTTCACTCTATCCCAATATACGGTTTTTTCTATACGTAACCATGATACCGGCAAAATAATTTATCAAAAGGCGCTCAGAATCTCTGACGTTTTTAGACTACACTACATTCATTCCGTTACTAATCAACCAGTTGACGAATACTTTTATGTTAAAAACCACCATACCCTCGGTATGAAGGAAATGCATTACGACTCATTTGGTGCTAACCTGCCGGTGGGTCCGGAAAAATTAAGAAATGAAACCACCCATTTCAGCAAGGAAGAAGATTACTATAAGGTTACTTATGAGAACAGAGAGTTTGAACTTGTACCGCTGCGGGTTGGGCAGGTGGTGGCAAACCATACACTGATATTTTCCGACCAGCATCGAATGCCCTTTTTAGATATTGCACCGGGTGGTGCTTATGTAGAATTCTATGTTTCACCATTTTAGATTAATTTTTGAAGAAAGGGGGAGAAGGCTTGACTTCTAAGGACAATGAAACGAACGTTGAACAACCCATCAACCAAATATCGCCAAACAACATCGAAGAGGAAGTGCCGGATGTCCAAGCAATTCTGGAGAAAGTCGATACTGCGAGCCAATTTCGAAAAGAGCTGCCAACTATTGCTCGATGGCTCGTCTTTGTGCTGGGCGTCACACTAAGTTTATTTCAGCTCTATACAGCATATTTCGGTACGCTAATCACTAACCAGCAACGGGGATTTCATGTAGCGTTTGCCTTGGCGCTAGTCTTCCTATTATATCCTGGAAACAAAAAAATAGGCGCAAAGGTAACGTGGAGTAGTTGGGCATATACATTAGTATTTGTGGCTATATCAATTTACCTTTATTTAGCCGAAGAAATGACTTTACTGATTACCGGCAGTGTCATTATTGTCTTGTTATTAGTACAGTTTTCCAAGTACTTTGATAGAAAATACCGTGGCATTCCCCTCCCGGACCTGATTTTAGCAGCGTTGGGTATGGCAGTGGGTATGTATCAGTTCTTCTTTTACGAAAGTATTATTGACCGGGTTGGTATTTATAACAACACCGATTATCTATTTTCCATATTAGGAGTACTGTTGGTGATGATAGCAGCTGAGAGGGTGATAGGTGCGCCGATTTCCGTCTTGGCAGCGGCCATGTTGGCTTACGCCTATCTTGGTAATCATATGCCCCAAGGATTTCTGTCTCATCGCGGTTTTGGTATTGAAAGGATATTTACACATTCATTCCTGAGTATGGAAGGAATCTTTGGTATTCCCATCGCTATTTCTGCTCAGTTCATCTATCTATACTTAATGTTAGGAGTAATTCTTAGCAAGACGGGATTGGAAGAATATTTTACCGACCTGGCCATGTCCATGACCGGTTGGATGGTTGGCGGTACTGCCAAGGTAGGCATTTTAACAAGCGTGTTTTCCGGCATGATTACCGGTAGTTCCGTAGCAAATACAGTGGGTAATGGCGCCTTTACCATACCAATGATGAAACGGTCAGGCTACCGGCCCGCTTTTGCAGCCGCAGTAGAGGCTGCATCGTCAACCGGCGGTCAGATTACACCGCCAATTATGGGGGCCGCAGCATTCCTAATGATAGAATTTACAGGACTAAGCTATTATGAGATTATCAAAGCGGCGACCATCCCGGCTATGTTGTTTTTTATTGCACAATTTATCGTAATCCATTACGAATCAAAACGGCTCAACATACTTGGTGTAGACCGGGGTGATCTACCTAGTGTCGTGTCACTGATTTTAACCAGGGGTTACCTACTACTTCCCATTATTGTGATTTTTGTAATCTTGGGCATCGGTCAGTCAGCAATGCGGGCTGCCTTAATGGGAATTTTTGCAGCGTTGGCCATGAATATTATCACCATGATTGTGGCCTACTTTTTAAGCCGCTATGGACAATTAAAGTATAAAGTGACCATACCAATATTTTTTGAAATAATGGAAGAGTCCGCCCGTACTGCCTTGCCGGTAATTGCGGCCTGTGCCGCAGCTGGTATAATTGCCGGTGTAGTAACCCTGACCGGTTTGGGCCTTAATGTTACCGGCGCCATTCTGGATTTGGCCCGTAATAATCTGTTATTAACCATGTTTTTTGCCATGATTGCCAGCATCGTACTGGGAATGGGTCTACCCACCACAGCCACCTATGTAATTACGGCAACTATGACTGCCCCGGCACTGTTGGCCTTTGACAGTGTACCGCTGATCGCGGCACATATGTTTGTATTCTATTTTGGCATTATGGCAGACATTACACCACCAATTGCTCTGGCATCTTATGCCGGTGCCGGATTAGCTAATGCAAACCCTTTTGATACCGGCATTCAGTCAGTTCGCATAGCCATCGGCGGTTTCCTAGTACCTTATATGTTTGTACTATCACCTGAGCTGGTCATGGAACATGCCTCCATCGGAGCATTAGTGCTGTCGCTGGCTACCGCTATTTTAGGGATGTACTGCATTGGTATCGCATCTATCGGATATATTGAGAAGCGGGTCAATGTACCGGTAAGAATACTGTTAGGCGCCGCAGGTTTAAGCCTCCTCTACTCAGGTTGGTTCACTGACTCGTTTGGTCTAATAGTTTTAGCTTCAGTTTTTATTCACCAAAAGGTAAGCACCAGAGAAGTGCGACGTCAAAAGAAACTGCAAAAACAAGAAAAACAAATTCCCGGATTATAATAAAACTCACTTGATAAAAAAATCGTCTATTCTCCTTTGGTTTTTGGAAAAGCAGCAGTTTAACGTTAAACTGCTGCTTTTATTTGTCTTATATCAGCTACTCCTACTGTATAAGTAAAACTTAAGCTTCCTTGTTGGGCTTTATTAAAATAAAAAAGGACACCCCCGAGGCAGGAGCGTCAAAGTGTTTTATATGTTATTCCCACTATTATTATTACTATTTTTACTGATATTATGTGAAATATATCACATTTAGCGAAGAATTGTAAAAATAAAATTCCCCAGCATAAGCTGAGGAATTGTTTTGTAATATCCAGTTGTGAACACTAGAACGTTGTGATACATCTAATTAACTTATTTGGTCGGGGTGATAGGATTTGAACCTACGGCCTCTGCGTCCCGAACGCAGCGCTCTACCAAACTGAGCCACACCCCGGCAGAAGTTACGCAATTTATTATAATGGATGCTGCCGTTAAAGTCAATGTAAGGTTATGGGCATTAAATCAATGACATTAGAAGAAATGGTGTGAAAGAGCTATTTGTGCTCCCACTTCAATCAAGCCAAAGGAATAATAAGGCGCAGCCGTCACCAATCCTTATTTCATCCCCGGAAATCCGTTTTGGCGCAATGCTTCAAAAAGAAATACCGATACGGCATTAGCCAAGTTCATGGAACGAGCATCATTCGCCATCGGTATACGAATACAATGCTCCGTATTAGCATTAATAATTTCTTGGGGCAATCCCTTTGTTTCCTTACCGAAAACCAAAAAGTCATCCCAGCGGTATCGCATATCCGTATGATATTTACTGCCTTTTGTAGTTGCATAAAAGAAGCGGCCTTGAGGAAATTTTTCCTGCAGTTCAGCAAAACTATCGTAATAAAATATGTCCATAAGGTGCCAATAATCCAATCCTGCCCTTCTTAAATGTTTATCATCAGTAGAGAAGCCCAAAGGTCGCACTAAATGCAATACAGAATCGGTAACCGCACACGTACGGGAGATGTTACCGGTATTCTGAGGTATTTCCGGTTCAACTAAAACAATATTCATTGCAAAAACTCCTTTGTTAGCTAAAGAATTTCCGTACTAACTTTTATACATTCCAGTCCCTGATGGCTATCTACAAAATTTGTTACATTAGAAAGGACCGAATGAATATGTGCGGTACTGTTGGCCACCACACAAACGGCGATGGTAGCATGTTGTTTAACGTCTTGGTGCTCAATCTCGGATGCCGAAACGTTAAACCTTGAACGCAGACGATTCAGCAGGCTTGACAGCACCCTTCTCTTGTCCTTAAGACCGAAAGCGCCGGCAATACGCAATTCAAATACTGCCACCCCTATTACCATATAGCTTATCCCCCATTAATATTTTTCTAGTATAACATAGTTTTATCATAAATTGGTTATATATGTCTCCGACAACAATCAAACAAAAGCCGGTTTCTTTACTTTAAGGTTATCGCTTTTAGGGATTGCCTCCCATCAAATTCTGGCAAACTTTGCTAAAAATACCTCTTTGCTGCCAGAACACATAGGGATATGGAACGTAAAGGCTACTGCCATAGCTGCATATTACTTTGCGCATCTCAATTTGACTCCCCTCGCTGTTTCTGATACATTTATAAACAAACTGAGAAGAAACGAGGGAGCTGAATGGGAAAGAGTGCAGCAGAAAAGATAATTTCCCGGCACCTAGTAACAGGTAATCCTGTTGCCGGAGAACAGATTGCCATTAAGATCGATCAAACATTAACACAAGATGCAACAGGTACTATGGCTTACTTACAATTTGAAGCAATGGGAATTCCACAAGTAAAAACCGACCTATCGGTTAGCTATATTGACCATAATACTTTACAATCAGGCTTCGAGAATGCTGACGATCATTTATATCTACAAACGGTGGCAGCCAAACACGGGGTGTATTTCTCCCGCCCGGGTAATGGCATCTGCCATCAAGTCCATCTGGAGCGGTTTGGCAAACCGGGTCACACGCTGCTGGGTTCAGACAGCCATACACCTACCGGCGGCGGGCTCGGGATGCTTGCCATAGGTGCCGGGGGACTGGATGTCGCCGTAGCTATGGCCGGCGGGCCTTTTTATCTAACTATGCCGGAAATCATAAAAGTGGAACTTACCGGCGGGCTTTCACCGTGGGTAACCGCTAAAGATATTATCCTTGAAGTATTAAGACGTTTATCCGTCAAGGGCGGCGTTGGTAAAATTATCGAATACGCCGGTGACGGTGTCAAAACTCTTTCAGTACCAGAACGCGCCACTATCACCAACATGGGCGCGGAATTAGGGGCAACTACCTCAATATTTCCAAGTGATGAAGTTACCAAGGAATTTCTAAAAGCACAAGGCCGCGAAGAATGCTGGCAGGAGATATTGGCCGACGAAGATGCGGCTTATGCATCAAGTGTTACCATTGATTTGGGTACCCTCGAGCCCTTGGCGGCCCAACCCCATAGCCCCGATGCTGTAACCACAGTGGCTGAGTTAAGTAACATTAATGTACGACAGGTCGCCATCGGCAGCTGCACCAACTCATCCTTTGTAGACTTAATGCGTGTAGCTTTAATACTTAAAGGAAAGACCATACACCCTGATGTAAGCTTGGTAATTTCGCCCGGGTCACGACAGGTGTTCCATATGCTGGCCGATAATGGCGCTCTTAACCACCTGATAAATGCCGGTGCCCGCATTCTTGAATCTGCCTGCGGTCCTTGCATAGGCATGGGACAGTCCCCACCATCGGGTTCAGTTTCGGTACGTACCTTTAATCGCAACTTTAAGGGTCGAAGCGGCACAGCTGATGCAACTATATATCTTGTCAGTCCCGAGACCGCGGCAGCTACCGCATTGACAGGGCATTTAACTGACCCACGTACTCTCGGTGAAGCAATAGAAGTCGAACAACCTCATAGTTATCCCGCAGACGATACTATGGTTCTACCGCCCCAGGCTGACCCTAATAAAGTAAGTGTTCGGCGGGGACCCAATATCAAACCTGTACCGGTCAAGGAACCCCTATCCAACCAGACCAGCGGAAAAGTGGTCCTGAAAACCGGTGATAACATTACCACTGACGATATTATGCCCGCAGGCGCTAAAGTACTGCCGCTGCGTTCAAATATCCCTGCGATATCGGAGTATGTCTTTAGTGGGATAGATCCTGACTTTTCCAAGCGAACTAAAGAGCTTGGCGGTGGTATAATCATCGGCGGTACTAATTATGGTCAAGGTTCCAGTCGAGAGCACGCAGCATTAGCTCCCATGTATCTGGGTATTAAAGCTGTAATAGCCAAATCATTTGCCCGTATTCATAAGGCAAACTTGGTTAACTTTGGTATTCTTCCCTTAACCTTTACCGACGAAAATGATTATGATGACATTAATCCCAACGATACCGTATTAATAGAAGATATCCACCAACTCAAACCCGGTGTCCCGATAACCGCAGCAGTAACTGAAACAGGAAAAGAAATAAGACTGGCCCACGACTTGGACAGTAGGTCTATAGAAATAGTATTGGCCGGCGGCCTGTTAAATTACACGAAAAACCGCGAAAAAGAGACTTCACAAAATAACTAAGACAAGCACCGGACCTTATAAGGTCCGGTGCCTGTCTTAAAATAAGCAACTAAATCACATGAATGAAACTAGTGTTCGAAATATGGCCTTAAAAACACCGCTTCTTTCCGAAGATAACAGACTGCGTTCCCTTTTTGTCCGTACGGTTTCTGCCCCGCTCAGTTCCTGATAATACTTAACCACTGCAGGGCCATCCAGACCAATATAGTCCGCATAGTTCTTTAAGAAGCTTTTCAGATAAAACTGTCCTCCAGGAATTTGCCTAAAGTCACCCTTTTCCATGCAATGCAAATAATGCGTGGCAATTTTGGTGCCCTCCTGCGCTTCCCAGACTGTGATACCCATAATCTCTCTTTGCTTTTTTAAAATTCGTCCTAATTGATGCAAAGTCCCCGCCTCCCGCCAACGGATAACTTTATCAATTATTTCGACAAAAGGACGGCAATTCCTGCAAAATTTCTAGATATTGTTTGTATTTTTTATGGTTTCTACCATATATGGTCTAATTCACCATTTAATACATCGATGATTCTATTCTTTTCCCTCGCCAAAGGTTTGCCTTCAAATACGGTTACCGGCATAATTCCCATTAACGAATTAGTAAGAAATATTTCCTGCGCCGAGGATAATTCCCCGGGTTCAGCTAACACCTGTTGGACTGGTATTGTCAACTTCGCAGCAGTTTCCATAATCTTAGCCCGGGCAATTCCAGGTAGTATGCCGGCAGATATCGAGGGAGTCTTCAATACCTTTCCGTCATACCAGAAAATATTGCTGACAGTGCCCTCTGCTGTAAACCCATCGGTATTAAGCAGCAAACCCTCATCTGCTCCTTTTGCCGCGACCTCACTCCTGGCAAGGATATTTTCACCAAAGTTTAAACTTTTAAGCCCAACAAAAGGCGAAAGGGGGTTACGCCGCAGAAGGGAAACAATAGCGACGGAAAATCCTTTCCGTCGTTGTTCATGAGAATAAGGAATGCCCTTTTTGACGGTAACAAACACATTATCCGGTCTGCCGGGACCGTAACCGCTGGTCATTATTTTTACACTTCCCATTTCCAGTCGAGTAGCCCTAATCACTTCTGGCACAGCACTAGACAATTCACCGTCAAGGCCCGCTGGAGATATATGCAGCACTTCTAGGCCGGCCTGCAGTCTAGATATATGTTCTTCAAGCCATATTGGTTTACCATGATTGATTTTAACGGTTTCAAATAGCCCCAAGCCATATTGAAAGCCTAAGTCAGCGACATCTATTATGAGTTCTTCTCTAGGCAAAATATTGCCGTTATGATAGCCGTAATCCATCATCCTAACCCCCAATTTTACCTAAAGAGTCCAACAACGCCTTGGCCTTATCCAATGTTTCCTGATACTCGGCTTCCGGGCTTGAGTCGGCTACTATTCCCCCACCAACCTGGAAATAAGCTGTGCCATTCTTAATAACAAAGGTACGGATAACTATATTCGAGTCTGCGTCACCCGAAAAATCTATATAACCGATGGAACCGGTATAAATTCCACGTTTGGTGGGTTCTAATTCCTCAATAATCTCCATAGCACGGATTTTCGGTGCTCCGGTGATGGAACCGCCCGGAAAGGACGCTGTAATCAAATCGCAGATATCTAGCGCCGGGGACAGGGTTCCCTCTACAGTCGATACCAGGTGAAATACCGTGGCGTATTCCTCCAGGCGAAACACCCGGGGAACTTTCACCGTTCCTACCCGGCATACCCTCCCCAAATCGTTTCTTGCCAAATCTACTATCATCACCAGCTCTGCACGGTCCTTGGCACTATTAATAAGTTCCTCTCGCAACCTTTCATCTTCGATAGGATTGCAGCCGCGAGGCCGGGTCCCTTTAATGGGGCGAGTCTCTACCCGATCCCCCTGCAGACGCATAAACCGTTCCGGTGACGCACTGACCACAGCCGCCGGTTGAAAATCAAGGAATGCTGCAAAAGGAGCAGGATTAAGCTTCGCAAGACGAAGATAAAGCTGCCAAGGGGAGATATAAAGCGGCACCTGCAGCCGTTGTGACAGGTTAACCTGAAAAATATCTCCGGCAGCGATATATTCCTTCCCTTGGCGCACCATATTCAAATACTGGTCACGCGTAAAATTACTGCTCAAATCTCCGGCTGCTATTTCATTGGTAATTTGCTCGAGTGATGGATGCTCACTTCTTAACATCTTTAAAAGCTCGTCTATACGCATCTCCGCTCTTGACTCACCTTCCCCATCAGTCAGCGGAAAACCATGACTAAAAACTAGAGTCTCCTTTTTAAAATGATCTACTACTATAACGCGGTCATAAAAGGGCAGATAAAAATCCGGCAGCTTTAAATCATCATCGGTGGCATGAGGAAGTTCTTCAAATAACCAGCCCAAATCATATGCAAAATAACCCACAGCACCACCGGTAAATGGTACCGCTGCCGTAAGGGGACGGTAAAAACGCTGTAATATCTTTCGCAGTTCCCGGATAGGATTACCCTCAATCAGCTTCTCACTATTTCCTTCGGTTATAGTGACCTTTTCATCCTTTGCTTGCAGCACAAGAAATGGATCGCACCCTAAGAAAGAATAGCGACCTATTTCCTCTGTAACCAACCCGGAATGCAGCAGAAACTTATCTTTCCCGCATAATTTTGCCATTAATTCCAATGGGTCTTGGTAAGCCATTCTTTTAACCAACGGCAGCCTAGCCAACCTGATCACCCCTTACCCCACAGGGCATCTCCAAGAAATTCTGTAATAGTTTGTGCCCCCCTTGGGTGAGAATTGCTTCCGGGTGAAATTGAACTCCAACCACCGGGAAATCCCGATGAGCCAAAGCCATTATTTCCTTTCTTTCCGTCTCCGCAATTATTTCCAGGCAATCCGGGACGCTGCACCGCTCAACAATTAATGAATGATATCTGGCAGCAATAAAGGGATTTGGTAACCCTGACAAAAGGGGGTGCCCCTGATGAATTATTTCAGACGTCTTACCATGCATCTGTCTATCAGCACGAACTACTTTTCCCCCAAATGCCTGCACAATAGCTTGATGACCCAGGCATACGCCCAAGATGGGCAGCTTGCCGGCAAAATATCGTACCAGTTCTAACGAAATACCCGCTTCATCTGGCGAACAAGGCCCAGGTGATAAAATAATTCTTTCCGGTGCCATGACCTCAATTTGGCTCAGATTAATTCTGTCGTTGCGCACCACCTTTACTTCCTGTCGCAGCTCTCCAAGATATTGCACCAGATTGAACACAAAAGAATCGTAGTTGTCAATCATCAGTATCAACTGCAGTACCTCCTAATTTTGGATAAATAACAAAATCTTTGACGAAATTCAAGAAAGATTTTGTTGATGTCAGAAATCATGCTTTCAAATTTTCCGATTTTACTTAAAAGCATAATTTCCTACGACATTAAAAAACACCAGCCTAAATAGACCGGTGCTCACCCCGTTTTCTCCGAGTCGTCTCTGCTAAACCTGCCCTCTTCTCATCAAACTAAACTCAACTGTAATTGTTACCAAATATTCTATCATAAGCTCCTATTTGTTGTAAAGTTAGCTGGCAGATGGTATATTAAAAGGTGTCATTTTTCCACTTATTGTCTACAGTAGGTTCGCTTTTGGAGAGGGGATTATCTAACAGTGTTTTTTTGGTTTGCGATTATATTTGGATCACTTTTTGTCGGTATTTTTATTGGCGCCGGCAGCCTACTTCCACATGGATTGTATCGCCGCACCTCCACTATAACCAGCGGCGGACTTTTACTGCTTTTATGGGCTATGGGTGCACAAATAGGTGCGGATAAGGACCTTCTTGTCAAATTAAATACCCTGGGGATAAAGGCCTTCGTGCTAGCACTCGCCAGTGTCCTCACCAGCGTATTGGTACTCCACTGGGGAGTTAAACTGCTGATTGAAAAAAAACTCCCCCAAGAAAAGGAGAGACAACTATGACACTATTGGTATTAGCAGCGGTTATTGGTGGTATCGTATCCGGTGTTTTCTTACCCCCGTCCAGCGTAGGCCTACTGGATAACTTAACCACCGTTGCCCTGACCATCCTATTGGTGGGCATCGGCATCGACTTAGGACAAAATAAAGATACTATTTTAAAAGATTTAAAAAAGCTAGGCTGGCACATATTATATATTCCCATACTGGTGGCGCTAGGTAGTATTCTCGGAACAGCAGTTAGCGGGGTTATTATTGGTATCCCTTTAAATGAAGCCGCAGCTATTGGAGCAGGCTTTGGCTGGTACAGCTTATCCGGGGTACTGTTGGCAAAGCTTCATAGCGTAGAAACCGGCGCGCTGGCCTTTCTTACTAATGTTTCTCGGGAAGTGATCGCGCTGCTGCTAATCCCACTGATAGCGAATCGGTTTGGCTTTCTCACCAGCATCGCTCCAGGTGGTGCTACAACGATGGATACAACCTTGCCTTTAATTGCTAAATCTACCGACCGCAATACCGCCGTCATTGCTTTCGTAAACGGCTTGGTATTGTCGGCATTAGTGCCCATATTAGTGCCCCTGCTTATCCATCTTTAACTTTATTTCCTATATCGGAAAAGCGGCCTATCCCCAGTGCTGTAACATCGACCTGGGGTTTCTCGCCGGTAACTACCTGGGAAACTAACTTACCTGTAATGGGAGCCAGCGCAATACCATCACCTTCATGACCCGCAGCGACAAATAGTCCTTCGATACCGTGCACCCAGTCCAATATCGGTAGACCGTCAGGGGTATAGGGCCTTAGCCCAGCAAATGTGCGAATAAGATTAACACCGGCCAACGCAGGTACAAAGCGCACCGCATTTCTGGCGACAGCTGCAATTCCCTGGGGAGTACTTCTCGTATCGTAGCCCACAAATTCCCGGGTCGCCCCGATGATAAAGTTTCCACTGCGCATTTGGCCCAAAGACAACCCTACACCAAGCTGAGTATAAACATCATCTCCGTTTTCCGCCAAAGTCGGATTATACTTAGCTGCGATATATCCGGCACTGAGAATATCACCCCTAATCAAACGCGGCTTAGCCTCGGTGATAAGCAGTTGGCCTTTCCGGGGCCGGATCGGGAGACTCACCCCCAACCGGGTAAACAATCCAGGCGCCCATGCCCCTGCTGCATTGATAACTAGTGGCGCTGCTATCGAACCTCGGGAAGTAACTACTGACTTTACCCTGCCACCGTCAGTCTTAATAGCAGTCGCCTCAGTATGAAGCAGATACTGCGCTCCATTTTGCCTAGCCTTTTTCGCCAACTGCAAGGTGATGTTTATTGGATTGACTTCGGCATCATCAGGATGATAGGTGCATCCGAGGATATGCTCTGCCAAAGCCGGCTGCACTTCTCTTGTCTCCTTTTTATCCAGCATCTTTACATTTAATCCTATTTGCCGCTGCCGTGCGGCAAAGTTTTCCATGGCCTCCCACTGTTCAGAATTCTCAATTACAATCATGCCGCCATCCTTGGCATATTCAATTTCCGGACCTAATTCACTATCCAGTTCCTGATAAAGTGCGGCGCTGGCCAAAGCCAACTGCAAATGGAGCCCCGGGTTTTTTGATGAGAGAATTATCGCTTTATCGCAAGCACCGGATGCACCGGTAGCTAAGTCATTTCTTTCAATTACTACCGGTTTCACCCCGCTTTGGGTTAAAAAATAGGCAATACTGTTGCCAATAATGCCGCCGCCGATGATCACTGCTTCTGCTGCATTAATCAAGGTCACCCTCCTCCTTGACAATAGATAAGGGTAATGTACGCACCGGCGGACGAGAAGTGTGGGGAATTAAGTTGGCAGGGCTCTGGCCCGTCTCCTTAGCAATTATTGTCAAAATCAATCTGCCGCAGGTACGCCCCTGGCACAAGCCCATCCCGGCCCTAGTCCGCCTTTTAACTCCGTCCACAGTTTCTGCACCGTCGGCAATGGCTGTAAGAACCTCTTCCTCAGTAATCTCTTCGCAACGGCAGATTAGTTTCTTCGGTGCCATCTTCTCCCTCCTTAATACTGCGCACAATATCTGCTAATTCCTTTTTCACTTCAACCGAGACTATAGCAGTATTATCATACTTTTCCATACGTTTTACGGAATGCACCAATCCCCTGCCCACAGGCTGCCCATCGCGGTCAGTGACAGTAACTGCCGCACCCTCTTTAGGCAGCGGCAGGTATTCATACGGCATAGCCACTATGGCAGTCTCATCGCCCCTACTAAGGTCTATATTAAAAATAGCTAGGCCCGGGCACGCTGCAATACAAATACCGCACCCGGTGCATTTATGCTCACTTAATTTGGGTAAATTGGTCAGCGGCTGACCCACTTGGATTGCGCCAACGGGACATGCGCCCTCGCAGGGATTGCAAGGAATTTCCTCGATACATTCAATCACCGCAACCGGCCCGCTTTCCATCCGCCGGGCCGAAGGCCTGCCGGTACCACTGTAGCCGGTGTCCTTACCCGTAACCATCCTTTATATCCACTCCTTTACCAGAGTCTCTTTTAACGACTTTCTTTTAGCACCGAAAGGCCCGGTTCGAAGCTGGTCTAAACGGCTTCTGATTGCTTCCTTTTTGACTTTAGCCTGCTCAAAGGAAAGATAACCTAGTCTTTCGGCAATAGCCGTTCCGGCTAAGCGGCCTTCCTCAAGAGCAGTAGATGCTTCTTCCACTCCGGCAATATCCCCGGCAATGTAAATACCGGGAGAAGTGGTAAGCATGTTCTGATTGTGCACCGGTATATGCCCGCCTAACCCCGGCAGATATTTAAACCGGCAGCCGCCCATCCAAGCCAGTTCGGTTAAGGGTGATAATCCCACAGCCAGGCAAACCGTATCCACAGATAAAATTTCGTCAGACCCCTTAATGGGATTGAAATTTTCATCTACCTCGGCCACCACGGCCCTTTCAACCGTTTCCTTACCTCGTACCTCCACAATAGTATGCCTCAATCTAAGCGGTACACCTGCCCGCCTCAATTTGGCAGCATGGACAGCGTACCCGCCCAACCGGGGTGCTGCATCCACCAATGCCACTACCCGCGCCCCTGCCTGCAGCAGCTGGTAGGCTACAATTAACCCAACGTTACCTGTTCCAACCATCAGAACCTTTTTGCCAGGTAGTACCCGGTGCACATTGGCCATAGTCTGAGCCGCCCCGGCACTCATTACCCCCGGTAAAGTGGAACCCGGAAAGCTCAATGTGTTTTCTGCAGCCCCGGTTGCCAATAGAATAGCCTCTGCCTGGTACAACCTCTTTACCCCCTGATGAACGATGCCAATCTGCCGGTCAGAAAATAGGCCATAGACTACAGCTCCCAGTTTGACATCTATATCCAGCTCAGCGGCCTGGGCCAGCAATTCTGCCCCAATGCGAAAACCCCGGATTCCTGCCAAGTGCTCCTTTGAACCAAAAAACTTGTGTATTTGTTTAAATAACTGCCCGCCGGGCTTATTGTTCTCATCAAATACCACAACCCGCACACCGTGACCCGCCGCCTCTACCGCGGCGCCAAGGCCGGCCGGTCCAGCACCAATCACCGCCATCTCAATCTGCTTCATTGGTATCACTCCAATATCCCAGTCCTTTTTGCCGCTCCACCACCATGCCATCCTCTACAATAGTAATACAAGTACGCACATTGGTCACACCATTGACAATCATCATGCAATCGGTACAGCGCCCAATGCCGCAAAACAGACTGCGGGGTTCATTAAATCGCTTAGTATATCTAAATACCTTAATACCCGCAGCGTAAAGGACAGCCGCGATAGGTTCTCCCGGTCGCGCTTTAAGGTGCTTACCTTCAAAGCTAATAGTAATCTCTGCTTCATCCTTTAATGGCCCAAGTATGGGATGGTCCTTCACCCGCATCATGTCTGACCTCCACTATCTGATTAATCCTTTATTATAATTCTACCAATTCTAACAGTTTACTCAAACTCCAATAATTAACATACGGGGGCATGCCCTCTTGATACCCTCCCGTTGTTTACCACAAGTGCTCCCACTTTCTAAAAAATAAAAAAAATGAGAGCAGCCAGTCCCGGTAGAACTGCAGTTCCCAAAGCTTAACCCTATCCTAAATATAATTGACACCACATATTGACACAACAGTCACTAGAGAGGCTTTCGGGCCTTACAGGTGTTGCGCCCGTGATAAATCAGCCAATGATGCGCTCTCCCCCAATCATCCCGGGGAATTACACGACACAGTTCTTTTTCAGTTCCAAGTACTGTTGAGTTGGCCACAAGCCCCAGCCGATTGGCAACCCGAAAAACATGGGTATCCACAGCAATGGCAGGCTCATTGAAAACGTTGCTGAGCATCACATTGGCAGTTTTGCGGCCTACCCCCGGCAATAATAGCAGTTCTGCCATGGTACCCGGTACCCGGCCGTCGTATTCCGCCACCAATTTTTTAGCAGCAGCCACAATGTTTTTGCTTTTATTCCGAAACAAACCACAGCTTTTGACCCACGGTTCCAGCTGTTGTGGGTTCAAATTTGCAAAATCAGCAGCAGTAGGAAACTGTCGAAACAATGTTTCTGTAACTTTATTTACCCTTTCATCCGTACATTGAGCAGAAAGGATTACGGCAACCAGCAGCTGAAACGGAGTTTGGAACTTTAGTGCCGTTACCGCTTGGGGATACATTCTCTCTAACCCCTTTAATATTTCCCCCGTGAACCTATTGTTCATGACCTCTTAGCCACCACTACTGTTGCCGGACTTTCCGCATCGTGAGGTCTGCCGTCGAACCCACCGCAAACTGCCTCTAAATGGAAACCGCAAGCAGATAACAAATTACGCATTTTGCCTACCAAGAGCGGACGCAGCACCACCGTATTGTTAAAATTACCCTCCGGAATTTCCAAAACCGTACGAAAATCCAAGAGACCGTCCTCTCTAAAGTCGTAATACCGTTTAAAGACCAACTGCACTTTATCATTTTTAACCGGCGGCAGTTGAGTTACGTGAAATTTAAGAATGCGATCATAGTTCACTGTTTGCATGATAAGTACCCCGGCTTTACCAAGCCTTTCGCGAATCGACTTTAAGGCCTGTTTCATGTCCTGGTCATTAAGTAAGTGCACAAAAGAATTACCCAAACAAAAGACGCCTTGATAATGCCCACCTATATCAGAAAGGTGCCGCATGTCCCCCGGCAGAAAGGCGACATCCTCTATCTCCACTGCCTTTTCCCTCGCCAAATCGACCATTCTCTCACTAAGGTCAACTCCGGTTACATTATTGCCCTGCCTGGCCATAGCTAACGTATAGTTACCACTGCCGCAGGCTACGTCCAAAAGACGTTGAGGTGGTTCGCCAAAGTTATCCGCTAAAAACTTGACTGTCTGGTCCGCTGCAGGAAAAATATAATCGTAATAAACACTCAGTTGGTCATAGAATTCCATCGTAGACACCTCCGGTTAATTTTCTCCAAGCAGAGCCGCAAATTCTAAGCTAATATCGCCCCACCTGCTTGTTTTTCCGAATCAACATAGACTTCATCCCGGATGGACTTTGTAATACTATTATACCAAACAAAACCAATACTGCTCCAATCAATTGCACTTCATTGATTTGCTCTTCCAATAAAATAAATGATAATAACATGGTCATGGGAAGCTCAAAGGTACTAATAATAGCACTCCTAGCCGCCCCCAGCATTTTAATGCCATGAAGCAGCAGGAAAAAAGGAACTATGGAAGTAACTATTGCCAGCAATGCTCCTACAAACCATGCTTCAACATCACCGGTAAATAACATTGTCGTAACACCGGGTCTGATAACCACCAACGCCCCGGTAGAGGCAAACTGAGTTATGGCAGTGACGGTAAACGGGTCATGATGTGACAACGTAACTTCACCCATGACGTTATAAAATGCATAGGTTATCCCTGAAAGTAAACCCAGTAATACACCTACCGTAGACCATCCCGTTAAATTCACTGAAAAAATATTTAGTACCAGCAGCGTCCCCGCGACAGTACATAAGATCGCCAAAAGCTGCCTGAGACTCACCGGTTTTTTTAAAAACAGCATGCTGCCCAACGTCACAAAGACCGGATATGTATAAAGTAAAACACTGGCTAAAGAAGCATTGATAAACTGCAGTGACATAAAAAACGCCAAAGAAGTAACAAATGCCCCTACCACGCCTTGTAACATCAAGGGCAGAAATCTATTCCAGGATAAACTTGCCCTACGCGGACGGACATACATGATAACGGCCAAAATCATAGATGCCATAAAAGATTGAAACCACAATACCTGCCAAACCGATAGGTCCATATCATAAGCAAACTTGATAATAATTGCCGCAGTGGCAAAACAACTGGCAGATAAAAGTACAACTGCGCTTCCCAAAATATGTTTATTCATTTTGCCGGTTCCCCCATTTCCCCAATACTACTTTAACTTTAGCAAGCGAATATTATCCAAGTAATCATGCACTTTCTCAAAAAGAAGCCCGGCAGCAAACCAAGCGGGAGCATAATCCAATCGTATCAATCCGTTCACATGCAGCGATGTCTTTAGGCTATAGTCCCAGGGAATCTGGCCAATTACCAACGAAATCAGCCATCCCGAGGTATACTCTAACGACCAGATCAGCATCAGCCATGTTAACCCACGTAAAGGCCAGGGCCAGCCTCGAACCCGGTCATGAACAGGCTCAAAAAAGACAACTGTACCGTAAATCGGAAGCATCCACAGATAGCTGTGCCCCCGCAGTACCCACTGCCCCCTCAGCATAGAGCCAAGTCCGGTCCAAATTATTTCTATTATCCAACCCATTATGCCGTAAAAAAAGAATTTTTGCCACATGGACTTAGTTTCCCCGACCAGCTAATGTATATGAAATTGCAATAGTTAATTTTATAAGATCTTGGCACACTAAAAGAAAGGAGGTGCTACATGAAAAACAAGTCCAAACAAACCAAAAAGAAACCCTATCAAATGGAAGTCAGTGAAATTTATGTTGAGCCTAAAATCAAAAGCATGGAAGAAATCAGAGAAATTGATAAGAAACGAAAAAGTTAGTGTTATTTATCAGCTTGACACAGGCCGGAGGCAATCTCAGCCCCGGTCTCTCTTACGATTTCTTCCGGACTTGTGAAAATAAGCTTTGTCATAGGTGTTTCCTACTAGATTAACAAAAGCCGGGCAGAGCCCGACTAGTTATTTCATCCACTTGCGTTTTTCCTTGTTAGATGTTACTGGTGCATCCTTTTCCGTTATCTTGTCGCCGCCCATTTCCCTGCCAAACTGATCCAAATGGTCAGGCTTACTGCGAGGTTTTTCCTTGTCCTTCATCAAATCACTCTCCTAGGTAGTTTTGGCTTGATTATTTAAGTAGTCTACCTTGGAAGGCAGCGTATTATCCCGCAAAAAATAGTTGGTACCCCAGACACCCAAAATTATCATACTTCCTCCCAACAAATGAAACCAATAGAATTTCTCCTTTAAAATTAATACCCCGGCCAATATGGATATAACAGTGGTTAAATTTGCAAAAACCGCTGCCTGAGCAGCCTCAATTTGCGAGAGGCTGAAATTTAACAAGAAAAATGCCAATACTGAGGAAAGTACAGCCAGATAAAGTACTGCAAAATAAGCTCGGGGGTCCGTTAACGCATGAAAATATTCAACAATAGGCACTCCATCCAATAATGCCCGCCCTAAGCCAATAGTATTAAATGCCACAGCACCCACCCACATCATTAGATAGGTTATCTCCACCGGTGTAAACTTCAGTGAATTGGCCCGGGATAGAATATTAAAAACAGCCGCCGCCAACACAGCCCCCATTAAAATCAAAACGCCGGTAAAATCACTCCCTGATTGAGTGCTGCCGCGCATATAAATAATGAAAATAACTCCTACAACAGATAGAATAATAAAACTAAATTGCAGCATGCTGGGGCGCTCTTTTAAAAATATTGCCCCCAGCACTGCTGCTAATATAGGAATTACCGCTATCATCATCCCCGCTTCACTGGCGCTGGTCAATTTTACCCCAATGGTTTCACAGGTGAAATAAAACAACGGTTGGAAGGCCGTTAGCAGCAAGAGCTTGCCCAGTTTTTTTCCCCGGTAATCCACCTTTATCAAACCTGCAATGCGCAGTAGTGTCAACAGCAACACAGCAGATGCAAACCTAAAACCTAATAGTTGAAAAGGGGCCAGTACATTCAGTGCCTCTTTAGTAAACATAAAAGAAAAACCAAAAATTACAGCTACGGTAAGACTGGCAATATACGGCAAGTATTTCTTCATTGTTATCATCTCCGCTTTACACTACAAATTCCAAACAACTATAATCATACCATATCTTACAACCCTAAGTTTAATTATAGCCCCAAATATATAACACCTTAAGTCAATAAGATAAATACCCTTCCTAATAAACAAACCATACAATTTCTTATAAACAATACCATACAATTTTTTCAAACCCCGGCAAAGATTAATCTGTCTAGACTGTTGACTATCATTCAAATCCATGATATGGTATTATCAGTAATTATTACCATTAGTAGGCATGCTCCCTAATTAGCGGCAGTATGCCTACTTTCCCCGGAAATTAAAATAATGAGGAGTGGCCAAGTTGTCAAAAAAAGAAGTTTTTCTCAAAAACTCTATGGAAGACCAAGTGTGGACTTTACTAGACAGCACATTGGCTAAATCGCCGGAAATGTGCAGCTGCGAGGTATGTCGCCACGATATTGCTGCCTTGGCATTAAATTTACTTCCCCCCAGGTACGTGGTCCGGGATAAAGGGGAAATCCTTTCTCGTCTAAATCAAATGGAAACCCAGCATAACACTAATATAGTGACTGCTTTAACAAAGGCCATGATAATTGTTAAAGAATCACCACGGCATGCAAGCAATAAGTAACGCTCCTCCGAAATGGTCTTCTAGGATAACAATTGGCTAACATAAGGAAGGCAATCATCACCTTCCCTGTACCTGGGGCAGCACACCGCATCTCACTTCGGGCAAATATGGCATCTACTAGTAATTCTCTATCGCCCGCCCAACAGACAAACATCCATTGTATACTCAATGGATGTTTGTTTGTTAGTATTAAACTATACAAGTAAATATCAGCGGTAATTTTCTTGAGCAGCACCTACTGCTTTGATAACTTTATCATTAAATGGGACAATACTTTCTGCTCACTTTCATTAGCTGCTTCCCATAGCTCTTTTACCGATTTGTTTTCGGGTACATCAGGATTAATATTTGCCGCTAAAAAATCACCAAACTCTGCGGCGAATTCTTCCATCATATTATTGGATATTCCCAGCTGTTCCGCCTGCTTCACCATGTTACCCAAAGATTTTTTCCAGCTCTCCCAAGAGCTTGCATCTAATTGACCAAGCATTTGATTTAATTGATCTGGCATACCAAACACTCCCTTTTACTAATATTGAACTCCGTCGTTTGCAGCATTATATTTTAGACTATCACCCGTAACAACTCTCACCTCCTCTTTGGTCCCAAATATTAAATAGTCCATACATATAAGGAGCCCGCCAATGCCTTGCGATTAATTTGCCTCCATTTTAGTATACCCATGGGTCATTAAAAAAAACGCCGGGAGGCCTCAAAATGGTTTTGTTGCCTGTCCGCCTTACGGCGACGCTGCCATGGCACCAAATTGAACCGGAGTTTAAAGCAAAGAACCAACAGCTATGAAATTTATCCTTCACACAAAACCTTTGCTAACATTGACTGTTTAATCCCAGTGCCGATAAAAACCACCCTGCTGAAATCTGACCGGGGAAATTCTACTATTGAATACCGGGTTTTAGTAAAGTCAAAACGAAACCAACCCCGGTGCGTATGCACCAGTCCCTTCGCCCTAATAATCTGCCCAAATTCACCTGATGCCAATGACTGCCCCAAGTATTCTATAGACTGAGTACTGATAACGGTGCCGGGGCGTATTACCACAGTTTCCAACGAAGAATGGAAATCAAATTTGGCCGTCGGTTGGTGGTGGTCACCAGGAGGAAGTGATACTTTACAATGTTTCGTCCTGAAAAGTACTGCCGCAGGATTCAGCCTGCCAATTTCATCCTCCACTCTCTTCAGCAATTTCTCTGAAATTAAATCAATCTTATTAATCAATAAAATATCAGAATTCTTTATCTGGTCCTTGTAAAAAGGGCCAAACATATGGGCATCTTCCAGATACACAGCCGCATCAATCACACCTACTACTGCCTCCACTGCCACCAAGGGACCCAATTCATCAAGAACCCCCAGAATTCCTACCGCTATGCCCGATGGCTCAATGTATAGCTTTTCCGGGTTGAACTTGTCTTTGATATCTTTGATTGCTTCAGCCAGGTTACTACGCAGTGAACAGCAGATACAACCGCCCGGCAGCTGCACGATATCCACGCTACTGGTACTAGCCAGAAAACTGCCGTCTAGGCCCAATTCACCCATATCATTGACCAGCACCGCCACATTGTCCTCTGCTTTGGTTAAGATATTTTGAATTAGTGTTGTTTTGCCTGCGCCTAAGAAGCCGCAGACCACCTGGACACGCATGTTACCCCACCCCTCCAATTACTCCTGCATCCCGTTCCGGTCTTACGTCTAGAGCAGCAGTTACCAACTCTGTAAAATGATACAGCTTAATGGTTGAATCAGAAGCGTCTATTCCCTTTTTTAAACCTGAATAGCATGAAGGGCAGGGAGTAACTACCGCCTCCGCACCAGTTTTCTCCGCATCATGAATTCGTTCCACACTCATTTCGGTCTGCAGCTCGGGAAAAGCCATTTTCAGCCCGCCGCCAACACCGCAGCAGCGGGAGTTCTGCCTAATACGCTCCATTTCAATCAATTGAATACCCGGCAGTGCCTTGATGACATCACGGGGCGCGTCGTAAATTCTATTGTGCCTCCCAAGGTGGCAGGGGTCATGATATGTGACGCTTAAATCCATTGGTTGAGTAAATTTAATTTTTCCCTGATCATAAAGCTGCTGCACATATTCCGTCAGGTGATAGATTTTAAAGTTTAACTGCTTAAGCTTGGTGTAATCCTGCTTAATGGTTTTGTAACAGCCGGGACACGAAATCACAACAGTATCAATATTTAAACTATTAAGCATCTCAATGTTTTCCAAGGCATACTCTCTCCACGCCGGGTCACCAACGCGCCGCAGCTTACCGCGGCAGCACGGTTCATTTTCGCCCAATACGCCGAAGTCAACCTCTGCCGCCTGTAAAAGATTAATGGTTTGCTGTGCAGTAGCATTGATTTTCTCATCATATGCCGCTGTACAACCTACAAAATACAGTACCGATGCTTCTTCCTTCAATATGTTTTTTGGCCTTTTTTCAATCAAATTTTCTGTTAGGGCTTTGTTCATCCATGCATAGCGAAGATCATTGGGATGATTCCATGGGTTATCGCTTTCTTTAATCGCCTTTGCCATTTCCCACTGCCCTTTAGGAAGATGGACCCCGCCAGCAACCAGCATTTCCCTCACTGCCTCCCACAATTCTACTGTATCTATTCGTACCGGACACACATAATGGCACTGACCGCAGACGGAACACTGGGTAATAATCTGCATCAACTGTTGATCAATAGGAAACTTGGTTTTACCCTTTGAAAAAAGTTTGGTGAAGACAGAATACTCTTCCTTAACAGCGGATTTCAGACGTAACAGCTTGGCCCGAGGGGTGATTTCCTCCCTGGAATCTTTTGCATAAACGGGACACCAATTTAGACACTCTCCACATCTGGTGCAGGCCTGCAGTTCCAATAGTTGTCTACTGCTTAGTACTTCCAGCGGTAGTTTTTTTTCTTTCAATATAAGTCACTCCTTAAGCCGTCCTCAGAGGCATTCACTGCAATCTCCAATGGTGCGCTAAAAATGTGCATGAATTTGCTAAAAGGAATGTAGGCAATAAATCCAGCACTGAATAAACCGTGTGCCACCCAAAGAACGGACAGGTATAGCTGCTTATTTTGAACACCCGCCAGCAGTTCTGCTGCCCACCCACCAACAAATGCATAATTAGGGCCCACTGTTCCGGTGATAGAAGCAAACCTTATCCCCTCAATGGCAAACCCACTCACTAACAACCCCAATAATATCCAAAGTATATTTGTATCCATGGCTAGGGTATTTAGTTGTTCCACTTGAATTAATTTTCGCCGGAACAGGGCTGTCAGCACACCAATAAGCATAACCAGGCCGCCTACATCCCCCCAGACGTCAATGACTTGGACACCACTGCCCGCCAGCCAGTACTGCCTAAATACCTCCGGGAGTACGGACCCATCAGCTATTACTGACAGCAGGGTGGTTAGTAAAAGTAAACTAATAAATCCCCAAAAAATTGCCATATGCATCAACCATCTCACTTTGGACTGACGCCACAACTGTCGTTGAAAAACAACCTCCATGAATATCCCATGGGCCGCGTGATAGATTTTAAATGGGTTATATAAATTTCTTCGCTTGCCTCGCAGCATGATAGCGACATGGTCCCACATTCCTAGTGTGAAAATTATTAAAGCGGCTAGATGCAGCACCCAAAAAATTGGCCAAGGCTTATAGTAATAAACTTGGTAGAAATCCGCCGGCACGATTAATCCTCCCCATTTTGTATTTGCTCCAGACGATAGATCAGATTATCCACTGTTTGGGCTACAGGTGAATACGGCCAATTCAAAGATGGTGTATAACAAGTCTCCGCCAATGAAATCTCACTGAGAGATATCTGTTCAGTCATAGCAAGGGCCAAACGGTCAAGATCCGCTATTCCCACCGGGTCCTCAGAAATTAGCTGAACACCAATTAAGCGGTAGGACTCCGATTCTGCTGCTAATTTTATATGAATTGGTTTGCCGTTAACATATGGTGGTTTGACAGTAGCCCTATGGGAAGCCGTAGCAACTTGAGGACTATCCGGCAGCAGCATTCCCCTGGCGGTTTCATTATATCCTGCGGTACCGATATACAAACCCGCCAGCTTAATGGCAAAAGTGTGAACAGTGCCGTTATATGCCACCATTTTCTCAGAAACCATATTCTGCGCCGCCACTTTTGCAGTACGCACCGCATTACTGCCCATCATAGACAGTGTGGGTCTACCAGAAATCAAGTCCGTGGTTTGGGCCACATCTCCAACGGCGAAAATATTAGGGTCACTAGTCCGCAAAAATTGATCCACTTTTATTCCGCCTGTTTCCCCTATCTCTAAGCCACACCGCCGCGCCAATTCATTTCGGGGTCTAAACCCTGTGCAGTAGACTATACAATCTGCCTTTACGGAAGAATCATCAATAACTGCAATCTTCTGTCCCTCTTCGGTTCTTATTTCACTAACCTGGGCATTAAACAAAAAGTTAACACCTTGACCGGCCAACCTGTCCTGTACTATTTGCGCCATTTCCCTATCAAGGAATTTGGGAAGAATTTGGTTAGCAGCTTCAACTACCCAAACGTCTTCATAGTTACGGTTAACCAGTGCCTCTGCCGCCTCTAACCCAACCGGCCCCGCGCCTATAATCACTGCTGATTTAAACTGTGGTAATGCCTTGAGAAAGTTTTCCGCATAAACCATATCCGTGCCCAAGGTAAACTCGTTTGTGCCATCTGCACCGGGAATAGGCGGAATAAATGGCTCCGATCCGGTAGCAATTACCAGCCGATCATATCTAACCTTTTCACCCTTAACTGTAACGTATTGCTGTTGAGGCTCAATTTCCGTAACCGCCGTCTCCATATGATAAAAAATATTGTTTTTTGCCATACCGGCGGGGTCGAAGTTAATCATGGTTTCAAAGCTAGGAATTTCCCCACCGAGAACATAGGTCAGTTCACAAGGGCGATATCCGGCAACCTTACGCTTAGTGTACACTTGTACCTGGGCCCTAGGCATATATTTTTTTACCGTTCTCGCCGTAACTGCCGAAGAACCGCCGCCGCCAATAATTAAAATGTCCATAACACTCACCTCCGATTAAATAAATATATATCAGACTGTTGACAAACTCTGCCCGAGATTTTGTCAACAAGCTGAAACATATACTAATTTGCCATTAAAGATAATATCTGCTCACGGAGCTTAACAAAAGGTAACGAAGTTCTCTGCCGCGGCCTGGGCAGCTTCACTAGAAACTCCTGCCTGTTTCCTGCTGGCCTGCCGGTGAGTACCAGTACCCGGTCAGCTAAATAGAGTGCTTCGTCAATATTATGCGTAACAAACACTATAGTCAGCTTTTCATGTTCCCATAGCTCTATAAGCTGCTGCTGCATGTAATTTCTTGTCTGAGCATCCAATGCCGCAAATGGTTCATCCATCAGCACCACCTTCGGCTTGTATGCCAACGCCCGAGCAACCGCAACTCTTTGTTTCATCCCACCGGATAACTGGTGCGGGTAATGACCGCCGAACTGCTGTAAGTTTGTCAGTCGGAGAAAATAGGCCGCTAATTCTTCTCGTTTTTCACGCTTCATACCGGAAAGTTCTAACGGAAATGTAATGTTCTTTTTGATAGTCAACCAGGGAAAGAGGGTATCCTCTTGAAATACAAAACCTATTTCCCTTCCCCCGGGGGAAGGACTGCTCCCATCTACGATAATCCGTCCGGTATCAGAACTTTCCAACCCCGCGATTAAGCGCAGCAATGTACTTTTTCCACAGCCGCTGGGCCCGGTAATACAGCAGAATTCGCCTTTCTCAACGGTTACTGAAAGGTTTCGAAGGATATTCAACTGCTGATAGTTTTTTCCCAGTTTTTCCACCACTAACGCCATGGCTGCAGCCTCTTTTCCATTACTAAAAATAATTTGTTCATCAGATAACCAATTAAACCGATAGTGATGGTGCCCGCTATAATTTCAGCCGAACGTCCGCCAATGCTGTATACGGACCAAATATAATAACCTATTCCCATTTTACCGCCAACAAATTCTGCGGCAATAACGCACATCCATCCCACGCCTAGCCCAATGCGAAGACCGGTAACCATATGGGAAATCGATGCGGGAAACAATACTTTACTGATAATTTGCCACCTGGTGGCACCGCAGGTAATAGCGGCGTTTATAAAACGTTTTTCCACCGACTTAATCCCCTGGGTAGTATTCAGCAAGACAGGGAAAAACGCACCCACAAATACCACAAAAATTTGCACATAAGTAGTAGGTGAGGAAAAATCCTGGAACAATATATAAGCTAGAGGTATCCAAGCCAGCGGTGGAATGGGTCTAAACATTTCCAGTAAAATGCCAGCGAATTGTTCAAAAAATCGAAAAGTGCCCAGCATCATCCCCAATGGTATTGCCGTCACCATGCTTAGAAAGCATCCCTTTAGCACTATCATCAGGCTGGCAAAAGTCATCTGCTGCAGCGTTTTTCCATAAACCGGGTCACCGGAAACTATCAGGCGTATTAGTGTAGCCGTCACCACCCCCGGAGTAGGCAGCGAAAGCCATTGCTTAACCGCTGCCACCTGCCAGAAAATTATAAACATGGCTATGGTGAACACCGACATACCCCATCTTCTTAGCTTATCGTCTACATTCAACAGCTTACCCGGTATAATAGTTTGCTTTTCAGCTTCGTAGTTGTTCATTTGGGAGGGCAAGAATGTATCATCTCCTTCTGTACCGGGAAGGCGCACTTACTTAACCTGAGTTTTCAGGTTACTGTCGTTTAATGCTTTTTCTAATAGGTAATACTGCACAGTTCCTATGGCAGGTATCGCAATAGTCTTACCTTTTAAGTCGGAGAAATCATCTATCCCCGCATCGGGGCGTACCACAATAGCAGAACCTTCCTCGTTAGCACCGGCAATAACTTTAATGCCGATATCGTCATTAATTCGCTTTAATGTTGCCGGGGCGCCTCCTAAATAGGAAATGTCCACATCATTATTTTTAAAACCTTCCATAGCTGCTACGCCGTTGGTAAAGTTGACAAACTCCAGATTAGCGCCAGGTATTAAACCTACGTCCTGATAAAAACCCTCTTTTTGTGCCACGTAAACAGCAAACTCATGTAAGTCTTTTGTTAAAAAGCCTAAGTGCAACTGGACCTGGCTGTTTACCTTTTGTGGTACCCACTGAGAGTCTTTTTTAAGTTGCTTTGATACTTCTTGGTAGTAACTGTCCACAAAAAAGTTGGAGAAAAATTCTTCTTTTTCACTATAGCCAATATCAGCGAAATCTTTCGTCAAAAGGCCTCCGGCCTTCAACTGCGAGTAATATGCTTCAAATTCGTCCACGTTAGGGTACTCCACAAAGTGGATGGTCTTTAACGCCTCCACCACTACCTCCCTGTTCTTAGCTGTAAACTCCATGGCGTACTCAATTACCCGCTCTTTGTTCTCTGGGTTATTAATAAAACGAGTGGCCTTGACGTGGGCCCAGGTTACGGCAGATAACACTTTATCATCCTGGTAGTCAATATTAGCGGCCAATATACAGCAGGGGTGGTTCGGCCATATTTCTCCCGACATCGCTAAATACTTACCATCCTGCCCCAATACCGCTTCGGCATTAAATGGTTCCCAGGCTACAAACCCGTCTATTTCCTTTGCGCCCAACTGACTAAGCATGTTGGCCGGCCCGGTTTGGGTAATATAAACTACATCTTCCTGTTGCTGAGATCCACTATTGCACCCCGTTACTGCCACCAGTAGAAGGATCAGCACCCCGATAATCACTATTACCTTTTCACTACAAGTTCTTTTAATGTTCATGACAGACACCTCCAAGTCGATAAAGTACCCAGCCGTTCCTAACCACCCCTACCATAGACACCCATTCAAACATATACTTGAAAGAAACAGCAAGAGGTAAAGCGGAAAAACCGCTTTACCTTTTTACTGTTTATCTATTCCTTCGCGCCCATTTCTCCGCACCATATTTCTTAACCGCACCGGTCATTGCCTTTAAATTTACTACCGGCGCCTCCGGCCATATGTCACAACTGGGCCAAATAGCATCAACACCGCCTTCGATAGCCGCCAGCACAGCTTCTTCTACCTGCTCCGGCGTACCGCTGACCAGCACGTTAAATGCATCAATATTGCCAAATATCAGTGCATCCTCGCCCACAGCAGCTCTACTGCTTTGTAGGTCATTTTTCTGTTCTACGCTCAATGCTCCCGCACCGGTTTCCTGCATGATATCCATAATTTTGTTGGTACCGCCACAAATATGCAAAATATGGGGTTTATTTAGATTATTAAATATCTTTGTCAGATGCGGCTGAATAACTTTTTTAAATACCCGAGGGCTTAGCACATCCGTGGTAGCTCCCATCTCTCGAACACAGATATAGTCAGCACCAGCATCTTCATAGGCGTTGCCTACAGTTATGAGTACGTCTGCTAATCTATCCAGCATTTCATTTATCATATCCGGCTTCTTTAAGCATAACTTTACAACATCATTCAGATCCATTATTTGACCTGCCAAAGTGAATGGGCCAAGCACATAAGCGCCAATAGCAGCTTCACTGCCGATATCTTCCTTTAAACGTTTGATGGCATCCATTACTACTGGTACGCGACCGCGTTGTGCCAAATTATCCGGAATTTCAAATGTTGTCATTTCATCGGTGGAGTTTACTATTTTTTCTTTAATTGTAGGATATAAAAGCTGTTTAACATCTTCATAAGGGTTCATTACGCATCCCATAGCCTCGGCCTCCACACAAAGGTCAAATGGAACCACTGCACACTCAAAGTCAAATAAGCGATGCGAAGTAGCTGCCGCTTCCGCCATCTTCTTGCTATCCCCGTGTAATTGGGGAAAATTATATTCTAAACCCTGAAAACCTGCAGTTGTTACGTTACCCATACCACTAAAACATGGAATTCGGTCTATCTCTTCACCCTTTAACAGGCCGAGAATTCTTTCCTTCGGTGTCAATGACGTAACCAATATAAAAACCTCCTTGAATTTCCAAATATAACTTTTTCACTACTACTTAATGTGAAGTTATGCACCTTTTAGTGTATCTGCAAACTCACCAAACAATTTGTATAGCGGGTGATTTTCGTTGGACGGCAGTTCCTTGCGTTCGTGGTATGCAAGGGTACTCAGTATTAGGCTGGCACTGGCCATAGCAGGTAAGTACCTAGGCATAGCTACTATAGGACCGGTGAATAAAAAGTCGCTCCACAGCAGCGATGCAGCTGCCTGCCCTGCGCCATCCATGGCCTTGAAACCGTCACTACCGAATAAATCTCTGGCTTCTTTCCACATCCATGTACCATTTGATGCTGCCACACCCGCAGGCCAACCAAACTCTTCTTTTAACATTTTAGTAGCCAAAGCTGAAAAACCAATGGCAGGAAGGTTCATAACCGAAGTATCAATCATAATCGTCTCGAAGGTATCTTCACCAATCATTGCCATCATCTTACGAAAAGATTTAACTCTGCCTGCAGGTGACTGGTCCTGCTCATCAAAGACCTGAACAACCGCATGTTTTACTCCCATTTCTTTCAGCTGAGTCACCTGACCGGGAATATCCTTATCCCAAGGTGTAATGCTGTTATACAGCACCCGATCCTGGAGGCCCAGTTCGGCAATATATTTCATGGCTTCCAAACGCTGGTCCTGAACCCACATGTCTATTCCAAAAGGCTTGTCACTGATACTAGTCAAGAAGTCAATATAAGTTTTCATCTCGTCGACTTTGGTAGCCACCATGGCCACCATGGCGGGAATCCCCGTCTTCTCGGACAATTCCTCCTGCCGCAGGACATACTCTTTTGCCTTAGCTTTGTCAAACTTTCTTTCTTTGCGACTTTCCAATATTTTATCACTGTTATGAAACATAGAGGAAATCAGCAAAGGTGGGTTTTCCCCGGGCTGTCCACCGACACGGAAATCCCCAATGGTACAAGTCTTTTGTTCCTTGTCAAAACTAAACACATTATCACTCCTTAAAACACGCAATATTCAATAAATTTATTTTGAGGGAAAGATGGCAAGGGGTTAAGTTCTTTAAATAAAACGCCTAATTCTTTAAAATACTCCGTGATCCCACTTCGGCGGCGGCAGGTACTCCCACTCTTCGCCATTGATCATCTTTTGAGCTAATTCAACACACTTGGCAGCATATTCGAAAGCATAGGGGATACCGGGGCCTTCAGGCACAAAACCGGCTAAAATCATCCCGACGGATGCCGCTTCAAATACTTCTTCCACTGTAGCGCCGGCCTTAACAGCAGGATAAACGTGGATAATGCAGCGCGGTGACATGTAGGCTACACCGCCAGCCATGAAAATTAATTCTTTAACTTTCCGTGACAGCGCACCATCTTCCCAAATACTGTTATAGAAATCAGCAAATGTTACCCCTGCAGTAGGGTTCAGTTCATTAATAATTTTGAACATCCTGGGCGTAAACAGCATAGTATCTTGCATGTATTTATTTGCCTCTTCAGCTGTCCATTTCTTCTTGTCATCACTCACTTGAATTTCACCTCCGGTAAGATACTCAAAAAGTTTCTTAAGCATGAAACACTCTCCCTGTTCCAAAGCCATCTTCCCCTTAAAACCAATATCACCCAACAAAACACTGTGTTACAATTTTAATTTTTCCAGTCGTGAGCAGTTTGGACGAAAGCCTGAATATTTTCTAGAGGTACCGTGGGAGGAATATCGCATCCGGGCAACAGAACATACCCTCCGCCCTCATTAGCTTTCTTAATGCATTCAGTGGAAGCTTCTCTCACACGCTGCTGTGTACCCTGGGTTAAAGCATGGACAGGATCCACATTTCCGGCAATGCACTGCCGGTCGCCAATCTCTTCCTTGGCTTTGGCCATATCTACTTTATAATCAAATGCAAACAAATCTACTTCCGTTTCCGGTATTAACCCTAATCGGTCACTGGTATCGCCGCAGATATGCAAAAAATGCAGCCCGTTAAAGTTGTCATGCAAGCGCCTAGAGAAGTCCTTTAAGTAAGGCATAGCAAATGTTTCAAACTGCTTACGAGAAATCAGGTCTCCTGATGCTGTAGGGTCAGCAAGGGCCGCGCAAGTTATATAGCCAGCTTCAAACATGGGCCGGTAAAATTCGTAACAAAGCTCTGTTGAAAACTCTAAAATCGCATGCATGAACTCTTTCTGCTTGAAAGTGCCTCTCATCAGACGTTCCACACCATATAACTGACCAGCAATGGTAAACGGCCCCCAAGCCGTGGGGCCAACTAAGTACTTATCCCCGATTTTTTCATTAACAATCTCCGTCGCTTTCCAAATGGTGTTGATAACCTCGTCGTCCTTCAAACGGCTGATATCCAATTTATCCAAGTCCGCGGGTTCATTAATAAGGGGCGCTTCCAAATCCGGAGCACCAACCTCTCGATACTTTACTGTTCCTCCCAGAGCTGCAGCATGCAGGTTGTTAAAACCAGACCCCGGGAACACCATGTCTGACTGCACTTTCTCCGCCGTATCAATAATAAGCTGGGCATATTTTTCGGGCTCACCAACGTAATTATCGAACCTATTGCCGGAATTCTTCATTGTCCATACACCACCGCCGTAAATAACAACAGGAACGCGTTCGGCTAACTCCATATTGAATGCCTTAAGTACAGTCTCTTTAGGTGTTAACATATCTCCACCTCCAATCATATTTTCCACTTTCGACATCCGAATGTTACAGATTAACAGCCTTGCCTTGTTTATCCGCATTTGCTTTCAATACCTTCTCAAGGTTTGGAAACTCATCCTTAGAGTGGGGGAAACCCATAGCATCTGCGAACCGCTGCTGGAAGTCCGGCTCAACAGCTGTCTCCACAAATTCAACTTCTTTAGCCACTCTTTGGGCCTCGTCACGCTTGTCTTTATCCAGCAAAGCAACCTGGGCACCGTCCCCGGCAGCATTACCTACAGCTACTATCTTTTCTAATTCACAGTCCGGGAACATTCCGATAGCCAAAGCACTTTCGGTATTAATGTAGCTGCCAAAAGCTCCCGCCAGAGTAACACTATCGATCTTTTCTACACCTAATTTTTCCATCAGATACTTAGCACCTACATAAAGAGCCGATTTGGCCAGCTGCACCGCGCGTATATCACCTTGAGTAACGGTTATATCCTTACCGATGGAAGTCTCATCAGCCCAAGCCAGCACATACTCCATCTTACCGTCCGCACCTTTTCTAACCCGTGGTGTCTCAAGCTTCTTATTTATCCGTCCTGTCTTGCCAAAAATACCGGCTTTAAACATTTCGGCGATTACGTCAATAATTCCTGAGCCGCAGATACCCTTCGAATCGGTCTTTTTAATATCCGGGTACCACTCTTCTTTTCCAATTACCCTATATCTTGGTTCATAGGTTTGAGGATCAATCTCTACGTTTTCAATGGCCCCGGGGGCAGCGCGCATACCAAATTTTATCTGGGCACCCTCCAAAGCCGGACCGGTAGCACACGAAGTGCATAACATTTTATCCGAATTACCAAGATCAATTTCACCATTGGTACCAATATCGATCAACAATCTCATCTCATCTTTTTGCATGTACGGTTCTTCTGCAATCATAACTCCCATGTTATCAGGACCCACAAACCCTGCTTCTATGGGCAGCACATGGACGTTAGCAGCAGGGTTAACATTAATGCCCATATCCCTGGACTTAATGTTAAGGGATTGCTTAACCGCAGGCGCAAAGGGTGACCGCCCCATGTGTTTGGGTTCTAGACCTAGGGCAATATGGTGCATGGCAGTATTAAATACCAATACCACTTCCGCTACCTGTGCCGGTATGATTTCTGCTTCCCCAGTCATCTTTACAATTAAGTCGTTCAAGCCTTGGATGATAGCATCGTGCATTTTCTCCAGACCGTCTTCGTTCATCATGGAGTATGTTATTCTAGAAAGAACATCCTCACCATAGCGCACCTGGGGATTCATCATGGATTTCTTGCTGAGTAAAGCCCCACTCTTTAAATCCAGCAAATAAGCAGCCACAGTTGTAGTGCCAATGTCCACAGCCACTCCATATGCCTTTTCCACCAAGCCCGGATTAACGGAGATTACCTCCTTATCATTCCAGATGCTGGCGGTAATTTTCCAGTCCCCTTCTCTAAGTGAATTTGGCAGTGTTTTCAAAGCGAAGTAATCAATGGTTAATCCCCTGTCCAATTCGCCGTACTTTTCAGTGAGTGCCTGTTGCAGTCTTTCCCAGTCACCACGCTCATCTGCCAATGTAGCTTTTCCCATTTCAACATAATAGTTTTTGACTGCCGGATTTAGGTTAAAAACACGTTCCTTACCAGTTTCCAGTACTACCTGATTCGCACCCCTGCTCTCCTCAGGAACAAATACCAATACATCGCCATTAACTTTAGCATGGCAGGCAAAACGAATATTATCTTCTACCTGTTCTTCCGTCAGTTTTCTTTTTTCATGTGCAGAAAGATCGGATAAATTAGACATCTTTGAGTCTATATTAAACTTTTCAAAGTAACCTTCCTCAATTTTGACCATGCACTTTTTACAGGTCCCGGCACCGCCGCAGGTGTTTTCTATGTCAACCCCCAGCTCTCGAGATGCTTCCAAGAGAGTTTTGTCTTCCTCTATTTTCCCCCGCCGGCCGGAAGGTTGAAAAATTACATTATATTCCATAATGCACCTCCTCAATAATTCAATTACTGCTAGGATGAAATTTGATTAATGGCTAAAGTGGCATATCATAACCATTTAACCTTCAAAGAAACTTATTACTCTGCCAGTTCCATTTCTTTTAAGGAACTAAGCATGTTAATGGCATCTTTAAGAGCATTATTGGCATCTTCTGCATAACCATCCGCTCCCCATTTGCCGGCTATTTCTTCGTTTACCGGTGCACCGCCAATCATAATCTTTGCCTTGGGATTCTTTTCTTTGATCATCTTGATTACTTCAGGCATACCTACCATAGTGGTAGTCATCATAGCCGAAAGACAAACCAATTCTGAATCTGTCTTAAGCTGCTCTTCCACAAACTTTTCCAAAGGTACGTCCCTGCCTAAATCATGTATAATGAACCCGGATGCATCAAACAGCATTTTGACAATATTTTTACCGATGTCATGTACATCACCCTGTACAACACCCATAACCACTTGACCTTTACTGGTGTCCTGATCATTATCCATATGAGGCTTTAATATCTCCAAGCCGACATACATGGCGTCCGCACACATCAGAAGCTCCGGCACAAAATACTCCTGCTCTTCATAAAGCTGACCTACTGCTTCCATGCCCGGTACTAATCCTTCAAAAACGGCCTTATGCGGGTCTAATCCCTCATCAAGGGCGAGTTGAGCTGCTTTTTTAACATCGTCTTCCTCAAAATCTATCACACCCTGTTTTAATGCTTCTAAGATTTCTTTTTCTTTTTCTGGACTAACCATGAAAATACCTCCTCTTAATCTGTTAATTTAGAATATTTAGATAATTGATACTTGCTCGCTCTACCTTCTTTATTCTCGCTATGTTCCCCCCCCATGCCATATATTGATTGGATTTGGATTCCCCATTCCACCTCCCTTAAGGTTTTTACCCACTCCAATTGCAAAGTAACTTCACCAGATAAACCCACAGTATATGCTTTTTTCTCTATTACTAAACTTTTGTCTAAATTTTTGCTTTATTTTATATATTAAGCCAACACAGCTTTCCTGCCAAGATATAACCGCTTAAATACCTAATTTCTATATCGGGAGGTTGTATATCCCCTGTCAAAGGTTAGCGATTATTATTGGCTAACGTTAACAGTTATGCTATAATAATGTAAACTTTTTTCAAGGTGAAGCTATACTTTGAATTATCTAAAAAAAGGGGTTGTTTACAATTTTTTCAGGACAACGACTGCGAGAATTTCGTAAAGAACGTGATTACACTCTCAACCAACTTGCAGAACGTTTAAATGTTTCTCCCTCGTATCTCAGCAGTATTGAAAGGAATTTAAAAACTCCCTCCATACCGCTGCTTAAAGAAATCAGCAAAACCCTAAACATCTCTGTTAGTTATCTCTTTGACGACTATATTCCCGGCGAAATCGGGGAACGGCTAAAACTATTTCGGGAAGGTCGCGGTCTGATTCTTCAAGATCTTGCAGACCTAAGTAATATCGACGTTGAAATAATTGACGAAATCGAACAAGGTATTTCCGAACCAAACTTGGATCAAGCCGAGGCACTGGCTAAAGCATTGAATGTTTCAATGCGGTATTTTTACGAAAAGCTTAACAGCGACACCTCTTTAGGAAATAAGGTCAGGCAGGCTCGAATGAAAGCGGGATTAACTGGAGCAGATTTAGCAGCAAAGGCCGGAGTTTCTCCGCCATTAATCAGTCAAATTGAAAACAATCAGACTACTCCTCTGCTTGATACACTGGAACGTATTGGCAATGCCCTAGGTTTAACAGCCAGCTATTTCCTACTGGAACAGAAAGATATTGAAAGCTTACTTGCTTCGCTAAATCCAAAGATTGCTGAAATGCTGGGGGATCCCCAAGTTCAAACTTTTTTGCGGTCCATCAGTAACTTGAGTGCGGAAGAATTTACGTTTGTTTTAAAGTATGTAGAATTTTTTAAACATAACAAGTCACATCTGAAAATTTAATAGGTGTTATTTAGCAATTCATTCCTCGAATTGAATATAGGCATCTTTGGGAACAGCACCACCAATTTCTACTTGAATAGCCTTTATCACCGCACTGGGAACCGGGCAGTCAGTATGCTGCCTGAGTCTCTGATGTGCTGATTTGTATACTATTGAATCTAGTATCGGTGTAAATACCCCTTTCCTACAGTCAATAACCATCAAATCCTCATTCATATCCCTGACAAGTTTACAAGCACTGACAATTTTTAGGGATACCTTCAGATGACCTATTTGTTCCACTTTTATAACACTGCTAAAACCACAAACTCCGGCTGAGACTCTTACTCTGGTCATTTTTTCCTCCTGCTCTAAACGCTTATTATAATGTATAAAGTAACGTGTGTGAAAAGTGCTTATACCATGGTCTAAGGCGGTCACTAATTAGAATGTTTATTGAGCTCGCCAGCTATCTACCACAAACAATCATACAAATTCCACAAATACTATACCCCAACAACTCTTCATTTTGTTGTAAATACTGCCGACATAAGTCAACATCTATTAATGGTCCGTTGCTGTCTGCGCGGGCCCATTTTCTGTCGCCGATTGCACCGGAAGGGCATTTCTCCACGCATTTCCGACAGTCCCCGCACCGACTGTATTCAATGGGACTCTCACAAACTTCCAGGGGCGCATTGGTAAGCACCGTAGCCCAGCTCAAACGAGGCCCGCAGTTTTTGGTCACCAATAGCCCATTTTTCCCGATCCACCCCAATCCCGCACAAGTTGCGGCGGTTTTGTGGGGAAACAAAGGATACAATCTAGATATGAACTTTTTCGATTTCTTATGGGTATCCGGTGGTATAGGAAATGCCAAATACCCCTTTCTGCGAAGATATACCTTGATTCGTTCTTCAATAGTTAGGAGTTTCCGATCGATTGCACTACTCCGGTAATCATAAGCGATAGTAACCTGCGAATCAGTAACCAACCCATACGGAAGCGGCGGATGTTTGATAGCTATGGAAACTGCGTAAGGTAAATGTTCCAGCTGCCGGGGAAGGGCGTCACTCACATTTCCAAATCCCACCAGCTCAGCACCCCACGCATAAATAACGTTTTTAAGAGTATCTAAATCCGATTTAACCGATATCGCCCTATGTTCCACCTGACTCCCCCCTTAAGTGACGGTTAACTATTTTTTCACTTTTACTTAATTTTTGTTTACTGTAAACCCTATATTTGCATTTTAACGTTAATAAAGTAAAAAATCAAGAATAATGTTCATAAAATTCGGAAATTTTAAAAAAATTATTCTCGTTAGTTAAAATTGGGGATACCTGTAAAAAAATTCCTTAGCCTCTTTTATTAACTCACGCTATTTTCCCTCAATGATTATTGAGCCAATTTTCAAAATATATATTGACAGCGAAATGACCCGGCATTATAATGAAAAACAATAATTGGAGGGAGGCATAATCCATGAAAAGTGTTGTCGTCATTGATGCTGGAATTTGCGGACATAAGACAACGGTCACAGCGGTTTCCGAAGACAAAAAGCACTGCACTTTAGCAATTGAAACCGACTGTAAAAACATTGCCAGAATGGCCGAGGACCTTGATGAGGTCAATCCGTTATTTGAAATTGGTGTAAAGAGCAAGAACAGCAAAATTAGAAAAGGTTTTTTGGATTACGGCAGCCATGCCGCCTGCCCGGTGCCTGCCGGCCTGGTGAAAGCCGTTGAAGTTGCTAGCGGTCTAGCGGTGCCTAAGGATGCTATAATTACAGTTAGTAAGGGATAGACCTCTTTATCGGAACTCCGGGACCTGGTACCCTTTAGAAATCTGACAAATAAAACAAAACCGCCCTCTTGTGAGGACGGTTTTGTTTTATTTGCCTGTCCGCTTTAAGCACATACTGTCCGCCAACCTGACAACACCCGGTTGGTTTAAACCGCCGTTTTCTCCGTAAAAATTATTCTATCCTATCCGCCTTGCAACTAAGGCAGATTTTTCTACCTTCCACCTTACATATTTATCCATCTGGCGTTTTTTACTTTCATTTGGTGCTTACTTTGCAACACAATATAAAAAAGGACAGAGGAGGAAAAAAATGTACCCAACTTTAAAGGACATGTTTGAACAGACAGTTACCAAGTATCCTGACCGAGAAGCTCTGGTCTACCCACAGAAAAATCAGCGCTGGAGTTTTGAAACATTGAATGAAAAGGCCAACTGCTTGGCCAACTCATTTTTAAATGCCGGTTTACGAAAAGGTGATGTGGTATCAGTGTTTTTGTTCAACACCAGTGAATTTGTAGCCACCTATCTAGCCTGCATCAAGACCGGTATCCTATTCAATCCCATTAATTTTCGCCTGAGCGGTGAAGAATTGGCCTTTATTTTAAACGATGCGCAATCAAAAGCACTAATCTTCGAAGAAGCGGTGATACCCCAGGTAGAAAAGGCGAGAGAAAGAACAGATATTGCCCTCTACCTCTATACGGACGAAAATAACCAACCGCCTTGGGCCCAGTACTTCTATGACTTCATGGAAAGCGGCAGTGTTGCTACGCCGATTTCACAGCTAATTGACAGCGACCGCTACATTATCATGTATACCAGCGGTACAACAGGGAAGCCCAAAGGAGTAGTTCACCGGCATCGGGATATGATCGAACATACCCTGGCCATGTTGGCCTATTTACAAATCAGTCAAGAAGACCGCGGCTTGTCTGCAGCGCCACTGAATCACTCCGCCGAACTTCACTGCGTCCTCCTGCCTCGCATTAATATTGGTGCAACCTCCGTCTTGCTTCACCATTTTGAACCAAAAGCAGTGCTACAATGTATTCAAGATGAAAGAATCACCTTGATGTTCGGGGCCCCAACAATGTGGAACATGATGCTGCAGGAAAACCTATCACAATATGACCTATCTCACTTCAACAAAATACTTTACGGCGGGGCTGCCATGGCACCTGCTATGGTAATAAAATGCCAGGAAGCTTTCAATGCAGACCTTATCCAGGCCTACGGCATGACAGAAATGGGCCCCGCAGTAACAATGCTGATGCCCCAAGAACAACTACCAAAAGCAGGCTCAGCCGGGAAAGCAATCGTCAACCATGAGGTTAGAGTGGTAAGGCCCAAAGAAGGCAGCCCTTCAGACCCGGATGACCTTGTAGAACCAGGTGAAAAGGGCGAAATTGTCGTAAGGGGACCAGGCATAATGGAGCTTTATTATAACCGCCCTGATGACACAGAAAATGCGATGTACAAAGGTTGGTATCATTCAGGTGACATCGCTACCATTGACGAGGAAGGCTATATATGGGTCGCCGATAGGATAGATGACATGATCATTTCAGGCGGCGAAAACATCTACCCACGCGAAGTAGAGGATGTACTCTACGAACACCCGGATATAGTGGAATTGGCTGTTGTAGGATTGCCTGATGAAAACTGGGGGAAAGTAGTCACTGCATTCGTAGTGAGAAAAAACAACGACTTGTCATCTGAGGATCTGGACAAATACCTTTTAGGCAGCCAAAAACTTGCCAAATTCAAACGCCCTCGCCGCTACGAATTTGTAGATACACTGCCCAAGACAGCCAGTGGTAAAATCCAGAAGTTTGTACTCGTAGAAGATTATTCTTGATAGCCGTTTTTACGTTTTATAAGTGTTTTCTGCTTAACTCTTTAACCCTTTCAATTGGTGTAAAGTAATAAACAAGGCCTTTTCTTGGCACAATTTTTCTGACTCATAGGAACTCCTCCAGTATATGTTTGTTTTGTCCACTTACATCATAACTGGATCCTATGAGTCGTCATTTTCCCCTGCACTTTAATCACAAGAAGTGGTCTGTATTTCCTTAACCCTGCCTACAACTCCAGTCTCCAGCATCACTTTAATTCCATGGGGGTGAGTACGTGATTTGGTAAGGACTTTTTGAACTACGCCATCAGTTAATTTGCCAGAACGCTGGTCTTGTTTCTGTACAACCCGTACACTTATACCTACTTTTATATTTTCCCGCTCAGTTCCATTCATTACATCGTTCCCTCCTAGGGGTCAGGCTTGAATTATTCACTTATTCTCTCCTGGAATCTATGGATTATTTCTTGAACATAATCTGTTCTCTTGCTCACACCCGACTTTATCTTTGATATCATTGATAACGGTAAATTAAGCTTCTGAGCCAACAATGTATTTGTTACATCGCAATGCCTTTCGCTCAACAGCACTATCGCCTTTCGTATATCGGATACCTTCTGGATTCTTGTCTTTCTAATAATTTCATTAATACTCACTTTTTCTTGAAAACAGACTTTTTCTATTACCTCATCAATACTAATTCGCCCAAACTGTATCCCTCTGCCTGATTGAGATGGTATTTTCTCTTCAGGCTCGGATTCTCGAAAATCTCTAAGGGAAATTTCCTCCGATTTCTGTTCCATGAACTGCAAATATTCCTTTACTGCTTGCTTTCTATTCTCTGAAAACATCCTCAATATTTCATCCGTATCAGCTACTCCATCGTTTATTACACCGATATAGTTAGAATGACTGCTCCATTTATAATTTATACCTTTGCATATATTCGCTTTTGCGGGATTGTAGTGAATATATTTTATCAACTGCAGTAAGTAGTTTTCTTTGTTACAAAGCAATGCTTTATATCTTTGCTGAAATACATGCCCTGTCCTACCGTATCTACGGTTGAACCACTGGGTGTATACCTGCTGTATTCGCTGCATTATTTCGGATAATGGAGTATTATTTACCTGTATCAGCAGATGTGCGTGGTTATCCATAATACAGTATGCAAATAACTTGAAGAAGAACTGTTCCTTGTACTTGGACAGTCTCGTGATATATTCTCTTTTATGAAATTCCGCAGCAAATATTTTCTGCCCATTATTGCCTCGGACCATTACATGATATAAAGCTCCAGGATAATGGACTCGTGGCTTCCTCGCCATCATTTATCACCTGGATAATTATACCATTAATTAGTGAATAATTCAAGCCTGACCCCATCTGGCATTTATCTTTTCGTCAAGTATCACGCCATTCTTTATAATAATTGCATCTTTTATTGTATTATTACTTTCCATATTGCCCTCTATCATATCATCAATATATCTAACAACCTCATTACCAAATGCTTTTGATGCTGTACGATATACTATAGTTGGCGTATGGTCACCCACATAATGCAGGATGCCTTCAGAATAATACGCTGGATCCTCCATGGTTGTCGGGACACTACTTTCAATACAACCAGCCTTATCGCAACTAACGTCAATAATCATTGCATTTTTTTTCATTCGCTTTAGATCTTTATGATAAATTATGTGATCTTGCCTACTAGTATCCCATAAAACACAATTTACAATTACATCATAATCAGCAATCTCTTTCCTTAATAAACTTTCCATTTTTCTGTCATAGACCACTATTTCGGCTCCTAATGAAGACAATATTCTACTTGCTCCATGCGCAATATTTCCCCTGCCAATTATTGCAACTTTACATTCATAAGGCATGCTTCCATAGATTGTGAACGCATGCATGATAGCGGCTTCTCCTGCAAGTTCATTATTTCTCCAAAAAACATGTCTTCCGCTATCGTACATTTCCTCCCACGCTATTGCGGTTATAGATTTCTCAACTATTATATCAGTAATATCTCTATTTTGAACTGCATGTATATAACCAAAAATAACTTGATGGTCTTTTAACTCTGAAAGATAGTCTGCATCTCCTATCTTAGGATCGCAAATTATATCTTTTGTTATAATTTCCTCTTTGGGTAATATGTTAGCTCCTTGCTTAATATATTCATCATCTGCATATCCTATTTCTTCTCCATAACCTCTCTCAAAATATAGGTAGTTTTTGTTTTTAATTCTACTTATTTGTTCCGGCAGTAATGCTCGCCTTTTTTCATTTTCTTTTGTACTTAGTAAGAATCCCACAGATTTCATAATTTCCCTCTTTCCCTTTTTAGGACTGTTTCACAATCCAAGCTTTCATTAGCTCTTGCATCATAAGTTCTTGTAACCAAAAACGACCAGGCTCAAATATAAACACGCCATCATTCTCAGTATAGCGACCAGAAACACCATTTATCATAAGTTGTTCACAAGACTCAATCCCAATAAAGATAGATGTTTCAATAATATAATAATTTTCGTCTCGTTTGTCTTGAAGAAAGTCAACGGCCAGTAAATATGATTTCGGCAAACATTCTCGTGCCTTTTTGGCCAATACCATAACATCTTGTGGCAACATTTTTTTCTCAATAATACCAGAGCCAGAAGCTTTGTAATCACCATTATTAGGATAACGGTAATATCCGAAATACGAATTTCCAATCATAATGATGCGCAAATCAAAACCATAGTTAGGCACGAACTCTTGAAAATACACATAATCTTTTTGTCGCGTATAGGATTCATTGGTTTTCTGTCCAGACGAAAATATCTTATTGCACAATGCTTTTGCCTGTCGTTTATTTTTAATAAGATGGACGCCATTTGAGCTAGCACATGTTTTATCTTTTGAAATAAACGGGTATACACAATGCTCTATATAGTGCATAACTTCATCTTTAGAATGTGAAATGAAGGTTTTGATTGCAGGCAGATTATTTATCTCGAAAAGATATTGTTCCCTTACCTTGTCCTCATCCATCCATAAGGATTCACAAGTTGGTAAAATCATTTTCCCTAGATGATTTTGGATAATTTCCACCTTGTCTGCGGCTTCCCAATGCTTAGCGTAGGATGTCTCCGTGCGCCAAACTACAATGTCATATTTCATGCCTTCTTTTATAAAATCAGACTTGTTAATCTCGTATTCTTTATAAGGAATATTGTTCACTTTTAGAAAACGCTCGAATTTAGGCCAACTGGCATTATTTTCTAATTTAGCTTCGTTCTTCACAAGGCCTACAAATGGCTTTGAAACATTATCCGGCCAGTCCATATATAACTTTAGCGGGTTTTCAAGTTGCTCATTTTCAGGAATTACCCTACGAGATCCCATACTATCCCCTGATTTGGTAAACAAATTTAAAAAGCTAATCGGCTTTAGCGAATCGTATATTTTATTTCTGATACTTTTAACTCTCATCACAACCTCCATCTAGGTCGTCCGCTCCTCTGCTTTATATATTATAAATCACAGGCACTTACGATTCAGCCGGATATTTAGTGTCCTCGGCTAAATCGTAAGTGCCTGGAGTCAAGGTAATCCCACCAAACTTAGTGGGAGTGCTATTGACAGGCAGTATTCCGTCGACGCCCTTATCAAAATAAATTTGTGTGAATACCTTTTCCGCTAATAAATCTATTTGGCTTTGTTCTTCGGAATCTCACTATGCTAGATTTACTTTATATCACTTCTTAAATGGTCAATGGCGTATCTTTTCCTATTTCCTTCCTTTGGTAAAGACTCAATAACCTTTGCAATATCTTTTTCCTCAAGACTTTCCAAATACTCAATAAACACTGAAAGCCTTTCATATTCAGTAATAGAAAACAATACTGCATCCGGTTGGTTGTTTTTCAAAACAAATATTTTACCGAAACTTTCTGCCTTTTCCCTGCAAGTTTTATAGTTTTTTATCATTTCAGAGTTTGAAACGATTGCTTTTGTTGAAATATTCATTTAAGATATCCTCGCTTTTCTTTAATATATAAATATATTTTACCTTAATAAGAAAGGTTTGTAAACAAATAATTTATAATATCTTTCGAATTATATTTATAATTATTTTTTGAATTATATTTGTAACTCCTTTTATTTCTAAAGGAGAGTAACCCCATTAGCCTAAAAACTTTAATACTGTTCTAATATGCATAGCAACCCCTATTGATAAAGCATCTTCATCTATATCAAAATCTGAGCTATGATCCGAAAGTTCAATATTACTTTTGGGGTCCTTACAACCTAACCTCCAAAAAGCCCCTGGGACTTCTTGAACATAATAAGCAAAATCTTCAGCACCCAAACGAGGTTTTTGGATATTGATAATGTTTTCGCACCCAATAATTTCTTTAGCAGCACTTTCAACCAACTCCACCATTTCACTGTGATTATACAATGGAGGATATCCTCGGTTAATCTTTAGTATGAAATTACCTCCCATACTTTCTGTTATTCCTTCTAAGAGTTTTTTAATTTTACTTGATATTATATCGCTTAAACCAAGAGAAAATGTCCTTATTGTACCCGTCATATATACTTTATCGCTAATTATATTACTTTGCGTGCCACCATTTATCGTTCCTACAGTTAATAAGGCATTTTCAGTTGGATCTATTTGTCGGGTTATTACTGTTTGAAGACCATTTATCACTCTTGCTGAAATTATTATGGCATCAATACCTAGATGAGGAGTAGCTCCATGAGTTGATTTCCCATCAATTTCTATTTCAAATTCATTAGAAGAAGCATTCGAAATCCCATGTTTTACGCCGATTTTTCCTGTCTCAATATCTGATGCCATATGAAGTCCAAATATGGCATCAACTTTAGGGTTTTTTAAAACTCCTTCTTTAATCATAGGCGCTGCTCCACCTACTGTCTCCTCAGCAGGCTGAAATATAAATAATACATTACCTAGCAACTTATCTCTCATCTTGGACAAAATCATTGCTGTGCCCAAAAGAATAGCAGTATGTGCGTCATGTCCGCATGCATGCATTTTCCCTGATATCGTAGAAGCATATTCCACACCTTTTGCATCTTCTATAGGAAGAGCGTCTATGTCCGCTCTAAGCGCAATGGTTTTCCCCTTCATTTCCCCTTCTAGTAACCCTACTACACCAGTATTTGCAACATTTCTTTGAACTTTTATTCCCAGGTTTTCAAGGATGTCGCCAATTATTTTTGATGTTCTATGTTCCTCCATGCCTAATTCCGGATGCATGTGAAAATCTCTTCGTAGACTTATCAGATCGCTTTTTATGCTTTCTGTTAGTTCCAGTATGCTTCTATCTTTAATATAATCCAACCCGCTTCACCTCCTGTCTAGTTAAGTGCCACTGTTTAACCCACGTTTGGCCTTTATATTAGTAGTTCACTTCAAATCCTCACTAATGATTCCTAAAGCATCTTTAGGGTCTGTATACTCTAATGAAAATTTCATTGCCGTTTCTTTTAATGTTAATTTTCCTTTGTAAAAACACAAACCTTTTCTAAAATATTCGTTTTCACTTAAAGCTTTTTTTACTCCATTATTTGCTATCTTTAAAGCGTAGGGAAGTGTAATATTGCAAAGGGATTGGGTGGCGGTACGTGAAAAAGCTGCCGGGATATTATCCACTACATAATGTTGTATTCCTTCTTCTTCATACACAGGTTTTTCATGTGAAGTAGGCCTCGATGTTTCAATAGCTCCTTTTTCATCACAAGATACATCCACAATCAAAGATCCGGGTTTCATAAGTTTTAGATCATTTCTGTAAATTAAATGGCCCTTGGCATTTTTGTTCCACAATATACAGTTAATCATCACATCTGCTTCTTTTAATGTTTCTACTAGATTGCTTCTGCTGGAATGTAACAATTCTACATTTAAAGGCAGTTTAAACTTTGCTTCTTCTAATTTATCCATGTCTATATCCAAAATCACAACCCTATTTCCCATGGCGCTTGCTAGTTCCGCTGCACCCAGACCTGATCTCCCTGCACCGATGATGGCCACGGTGGGTGTTTTAACTCCATGAACCCTTGTAAGCATTAAGCCATTTCCTGAATGGATGCTCTGGGAAAAATTCAGGGCCGCTATAAATCCACCCTTTCCTGCAAGTTCACTCATGGGCTTTAAGAGAGGAAACATGCCGTCTTCATCTTCAATGTCTTCGTAGGAAATGGCCACCACTTTACTGTTTAACAAAACATCCGTCATTTCTTGATTTCCATTAGAATGCAAGTATGTAAAGATAATCAAATTTTCCTTCATATATGCATATTCTGGTGGTAGAATTTCTTTTACCTTATAGATCATTTCCGCCTTTTCATAAACATCAGCTGCATCTGTGATGATGGCACCCGCTTCCTTATATGCCTCATCAAAATAGCCGCTGCCTTTCCCTGCATTTTTTTCAATAAATACGTCATGGCCGCTTCTGACGAATTGTTCAACTCCCCTTGGCGTTAGCGCAACCCGGTATTCATTTTTTTTAATTTCTTTTGGCACTCCAATCCTCACGATAATCCCCCTTTTAATTTTATCTATATGTATAGCAATTTGTATGCAAATACATTAAGGTATTTTGTCCGTAGTTTTAATGAAAGCTATACTCTTTATTGTCCATTTTTTTCTTCTCTCCTGCTAAGTGTCGCTAATTATTGGCTTAGAAATTCAAAAGCACCCTTTTCGGGTGCTTAAGGTTATTGGACCAGCCAATAACCTTGCCTGTAGTCGGACTTACCGTCACAGATGGTTCTTTCCCATTGTAACTATAACCCCTTTTTAAGCTTTGGAGTTTGAATGGTACTCAATCTTTTCCAAGTACAACCCACATGCATCTGCAATACTACCAGCTTGGTTCCGTTCTCTTGAATTTATAATGCTCGGTATATCTTTACCCTCTACTTCATTTAACCCAACTTCTATCAACGTTCCAACAATTCTTCTAACCATATTATAAAGAAATCCATTGGCTCTCACCCTAACTTGCATAAAACCGGCATTTTCTTTTATATCAATAGAATTTATTTTACGTACCATGGACTTTTTCTTAGACTTGGCCTTTGAAAAAGCAGTAAAATCATGTTCACCTATAAAGTATGGACATGCTTTTTTCATTATCGTGATATTCAACGGTTTCTCAACATGCATACTGTACTTACGCATGAAGGGGTTTGTATATTCCTTATTCCAGATCTTATACAAATAGGTTATATCCTTGGCATTATACCGGGCATGAAAACTTTCAGGAACTAAGACAACCTCCTTAATGCTAATATCTTGAGGTAAATATTTATTCAAATAACTCTTGATTTCCAATTCAGTCAGCTTCTTACTGATCTTAAAATTGGCTGTTTGAGCTAGAGCATGTACACCGGCATCCGTTGTGATGCCTCCAATAACTTCGATTTTTGTCGCTGCCAGCTCTGATAGTACATTTTCTATTTTTCCTTGGATTGTATTTTCACCATTACCGAGCCGCTGCCAGCCCTTATATCGACCGCCATCGTATTGAATTGTCAACCTATAATTATTCATTGAGTTTTCTCCTTTTATCTTGGCATTTTATAGTTTATAAATACGGTTATTGCTAATATGTTTCCCATACTAAGACTTGCGAATCCTGCTTTTAACCTTCGCTACTGCATACCTTCCCGGAAACATTCGAAACTTCCTTAATCGTCATGGTTGGATTTTTACAATCAACACTTTCCAATACGACTTTAATGTTGCCAATATCTTTTCTTTTAGCCGTTACTTCTATAACATATCTCTTGTTCCCGTGGATCCCATAAGTGACCATGGTATTTACGGAGAATCCTGCTTCTCTTAACCGATCAGAGATAGTAATCATCCGATCCTTATCACTTACCATGATATCAGCCTCGATCAATCCTATAGCAATCTTTCCCTCGATTGCTCCCCCTAAGAAAACCCCAAGCATTTTTCCTACTGCAAAAGCCAATATATATAAATATTCGCCACCTGAAGTCACTTTAGTAATTACGGTCGCAAAGATAATAGCATCGACAAATACTATGATATAAACAGGTCTAAAATATTTTTTCGCTGTAAAAATAGTCTTCAGAGTTCCTATGGTATTACTTACAATCATAACTAAGACAACCAAAAGTAACTCTCCAAATAAATTCATTTTATTAACACCTCCTCTTAAATCTTGTAAATTTCTGCACATGCATTCGCATTTTTATATAAAAAGACCCCTCTTATCAATTAGAAGAGGAGCCGCTTTTTAACATACTTCTTCATTTTCGATAACTACATTTATTTGTAAATACTTCTAAAATAAAATTATAACATATAACTTTATAACATTCAAGAAAAAAAACAAGCCCTCACTCTTCAAGGCCTTGTTCATAAAAAATTCTATGCCTTTCTCCGTAAGAAAAGGGTACCCGTAATGCACTTAAACTTTAAGCATGCAAACGCTCCAGGTATTCATCATAAGTCATTTTCATGTCAATCACCCCGGAAGGTGTGATCTCAATAATTCTGTTAGCAATAGTTTGTATAAGTTGGTGGTCGTGAGAGATAAATAATACATTACTTGTATAATCCCTCAAACCATTATTCAGGGCAGTAATAGCTTCCAAATCTAAATGGTTTGTTGGCTGATCTAAGATCAATGCGTTGGCATTGCTTAACATCATCATGGAAAGAATACATCTCACCCTCTCCCCGCCAGACAGAACCTCTACTTTCTTTAATGCATCGTCCCCCGAAAAGAGCATCCGACCCAGGAAACCTCGCAAGTAGTTTTCCGACTGTTCCACGGAAAACTGACGCAGCCAATCAATTAGATTTAGGTCAACACCATCAAAAAATCCTGAGTTGTCCTTAGGAAAATAGCCCTTAGTAATGGTAACTCCCCACTTATAGGAACCGCCATCAGGCTCCATTTCACCGCTAATAATTTTAAATAACGTGGTATTAACAATCTCATTAGGTCCCACAAAGGCAATTTTATCCCCTTTGGTAACGGTAAAACTAACATTATCCAAAACCTTCTCTCCGTCGACGGTTTTAGTAAGGTTTGTCACCGTTAGAATATCATTTCCCACTTCCCTCTCTGGCTTAAAGCCAACGTATGGGAATTTTCTGCTGGATGGTTCAATATCGTCGAGGGTGATTTTCTCCAGCATTTTTTTCCGGGAGGTAGCCTGTTTAGACTTGGATGCATTAGCGCTAAACCGAGCGACAAATTCCTGTAGTTGCTTGATTTTCTCTTCTTTTTTCTTGTTTTGGTCCTTGGACATCTGTAGAGCTAATTGGCTGGACTCATACCAGAAATCATAATTGCCTACATATAGCTTGATTTTGCCGAAATCCACATCAGCTATATGAGTACAAACTTTGTTTAAGAAATGTCTATCATGGGATACCACGATAACTATACCGTCAAAGTTAATTAAGAACTCCTGCAGCCAGCTAATTGACTTGATGTCCAAGTTGTTGGTGGGTTCGTCTAAAATCAGGACTCCAGGCTTACCAAAAAGGGCTTGGGCTAGAAGCACCTTTACCTTTTCAGCGCCCTGTAATTCAACCATTTTTTTATCGTGAAGCTCAGTAGCAATACCTAAACCTTGCAAAAGGGCAGAAGCATCGGATTCGGCTTCCCAACCATCGATTTCAGCAAACTCACACTCCAATTCTGCCACTCGTATGCCTTCTTCATCACTAAAATCCGCTTTGGCGTAAAGGGCATCCTTCTCTGCCATAATTTCCCTCAATCTTGCGTTCCCCATAATGACAGTCTCTAATACTTGAATGTCATCATATTGATAATGATCCTGTTTTAAAACGGAAACACGAACATTTGAGGAAATACTAACTTCCCCAGTATTAGCTTCTATTTCCCCCGATAAAATCCTGAGAAAAGTACTTTTGCCGGAGCCATTAGCTCCAATGATACCATAGCAATTTCCTGGGGTGAACTTTAGATTAACATTCTCAAACAGCTTTTGCTCTCCGTACCTTAAGCCAACATTTGTTACTGTAATCACTTTATTACCTGCCTCTACTAAAATTTGATGACCTTGGGTATTATAACATAAGTTTAGATTAATTTCATTTGCCAGGAAGGCAGCAGTCAATATTAAATATAAAGTGACCATCCTTCAACTTGCTGGCGTATTAACTACTAAAAAAAGCCAGTTAGAGTGAGGTAATTTCACTCTAACTGGCACGCGATTTTTTTGCTCATCAGATGCGTATTTCGGCCGCATCCGGACACCCAGTTCGGAAACATCCAGATAGACACCAAAGAAGCTGTGCTTTAAGATAATCTTCTAACGAATAAAATTTGTAGCTACTTTGTTTTCTCTTTCCGGAGGCTCAACTGACCCGTTTCCGTTGTCAACTAATTTGAGGAGCCATGCCATATTTTTACCAAGGACTCTCATGATTTGCACTCCTTCTTCATCTTGTAACGCTTCACCAGGCCTGGTGCCGTGAATAACATTCCAATAATTTGAGGTTGGTATCATCATTTCGGAATAAGTAATATAGTGATTTAGTTGGTCAAAGGCCGGCAGCCCCCCTGAACGTCTTACAGCAACAATAGCTGCACCAACCTTATGTCTAAATATTCCGCCATTGTTACCAGCAACATAAAACGCCCTATCTAAGAAGGCTTTCATTGTGGCACCAATTGACGAATAATGCACAGGTGATCCTAGAATTATACCGTCCGCTTCTTTCATTTTTTGAATCCATTTGTTCACTTCATCATCCGCAATACACTTCTCATCTCTTTTCTTTCTGCATTGACCACATGCTAAACACCCTCTAATGGTCTTATTTCCTACATGAATAATTTCCGTTCCTATACCTTCTTTTTCTAGTTCTTCTGTAACTATTCTTGCTGCATGGTAAGTATTCCCTTCCTTATTCGGACTGCCGTTAAAAGCTACAACTTTCATTGATCTTTCCCCCTTAGAAAAATTATTTTGGCCGGGTCGGTTATCTCTTTTTGCTATTATTCTCTTTCCTCAATAGGGATAAATTCATTTAAATAGTCACCTACATAGATGGCTCGAGGCCGGAAAATACGGTTTTTCTTAAGATATTCAACTACATGGGCAGTCCAACCAGAAATACGAGATACAGCAAAAATGGGAGTATAGTATTCTGAGTCAATTCCCAAAGATTTATATACAATTCCAGAGTAAAAGTCAACATTGGGAAAAATCTTTTGCTCTTGACCCATATCCTCCTGGACCTCTGTTTCTATGCTTTTTGCAATATTGTACATTTCCTGCATTTGGGGCTTGTCATTTACCAGTAATTTTGCCATAGGCTCTAAAATCCTTGCCCTTGGATCATATGCCTTATAAACTCGATGGCCGAATCCCATTACTTTGCCATTTTCTTCCTTGAGTTTTTTATACCATGGCTTAACATTATCTACTGACTTGATTTCTTCTAAAGTTTTGACAACTTCTTCATTTGCACCACCATGTAATGGACCACTTAAAGCGGCAATACCTGCCCCTACCGAAGAGTATATATCGGATAAAGTAGAAGCTACAACCATTGTAGCAAAAGTACTAGCGTTAATACCATGTTCGGCGTGGAGAATAAGGCATATATCCATAACCCGCTCTTCCAAAGGCGTAGGTTTTTTCCCACTCATCATATACAATAAATTGGCGGCAAAGCCCAAATTCGGATCAGGCTCTAATGCTAGATGGCCAGCACGTAATCTAACAATGGCACCCATAATACTTGATAGTCCTGCTATGCATTGATAACAACTATCAACCAACTCTTCTTCATCACTTTCAAATTCATAAGTTGCCCTTTCTCCTCCTGTGGGCTCTATTTCCATGGAAATAGAATCTTCATCCGCAGAAATACCTCCATATAAGAGCTGTACCTGTTCCTCAATACGGTGACTTAGCTGCTGCCTCATTAATTCACTACCTAATCGTACAGAAGCCATAGGACTCATTTCTTCTATATTAAAACTGTCCAGTTGTCTAATAGTTTGGGGAATATTTCGATAAAGGTTAAGCTTTTGCTTAAAAGATACTAATTCATCTTTTGAAGGTAATTTTCCATGAAATAATAAATAAGACACTTCTTCAAAAGATGAATAAGCACAAAGATCAAAAATATCATAACCTTGATAAATTAACCACCCCTTTGAACCATTAACATAGCCAATCTTGGTATCACACACTATAGCTCCCTCAAGACCGGGACCAATAGTACAATTCATAGGCCATTTTACGTTTGGAGTGAATTCTGGCTTTGGTTCCCAACTGGTTTCTTGGTGAGCTTTTTCCTTAGCCTCTAATATCAATTGTGTTACTTGCTTTAAATCGTTATCTTTAACCATTTATGTACTCTCCTTTAAATATTTTCTATACGACGGCAACAACCTCACAACTTATCACTTATTATAATTTCTCTATATGGATGCGCTGTCCCTCTTTTAAATTAATTCCATTAAACCCTAATCCATATGCACATTAGATGTTTCTGCGTAAGCGCGACCCACTCACTAAATTAGGTTTGATATTACATTCACAGGGCCTTTCTAATAAAAAATTAAAGGAAAAGTAAATGTAACAAAAGCTGCCCAAAGTCCGTAGACCGGCAAATACTTAGTAACGGCATCTTGGATCGTTGAAGGTCCAGTTTTGTTTTGTAGAAAACGCATATAGGAGAGCATAATCCAAATTAGATTGGCCCAGATAAGTATGTTTACGCCTAAAACAGCAAGTCTGTTGGGCGTAATCCCATAAGAAGAAAGCCTGAACACTATGGCTGATAAAGCCACACTGTCAATGATAAGAGCAAGAACAATTAGGGCAAAATTTATATAATCAGAAATGTTCTTTTTCTCGTCTGTGCCGCTTTCTGTGATGGAGAATATGGTGACGGCCAATACACTAAGGAGTACTCCGTTGAAGGATATGAGGAAATTGCGGTCCAAGAATGGATTTTTCCCCACCCAAATAACCGTTATAAGATAGACCAACAATGTGGCCAGTACAAGAGGACTAAAAATTTTGGCTATATATGGTGCAATATTTTTAGCAAGTTTAAGGTTCCTTGATACCAGGTATGTGGCCACAATAGCGAGAGCGGCAGCACCAAATAAAACGACATTTCGAAAATAGAATTCTTCAATATCCATGCCGACAAATCCAAATAATTGCATGGTTAATGCCGCTAGCAGCATTCCGCTGATTGCCATGCTGGCGTAGAGTATGCAAAATTCCCCATTAAATTTGAGATAGGCTAATCTTGTGCTGCCTTTTGGATATTCATTTCCTGTAAATGCGAGCCCTAATAATACCCATAAGAAAATGGGAAGGTGTAGATAAGCTAGGATAATACTATCCTTTTGCTCTAGTGGCAGCATATTAAGATAAAATCCGGAGATTAGGAATAACGATGCAATGATGTAAAGAACATTTTTTTTGGGGGTATTATTGTAAACAAAATAGGCGGCAATAAAGGGAAGTATACCAAAAACAAGGTTAATGGGGGCTATTGCTTGCTGTTCGGCAAAATGCAAAATTATCCTGGTGCTTATCCCGGCCAGAATTGCTAAAATGCCCATGGATAAGAAATCTTTCTGAAGCAAGGAACCTTTTTCTGTATTTGCCGCCTCCTTGAAATGCAATCTTTCATACCAAACGGCAAGAACCTGCGAATCAGGGTTTTGTTCCCAGGCGTATGAGAATGACTTTTTAAAAGCTTCGGGGTCTTTTCTAAACATTCTCTCCAGCTCATGGGGGTTAGCAATATTTTCAATAATCAGTTTGTTAATGTCCATGGATATCCCTCCCCTAATAATTGTCATATTAAGTCCTACTTTCCTCCAAATGTTTATTAACCAAACTTTATTATCCTTGACGGTCTTCGTCACTTTTGTATTCTAAAATATCTCCGGGCTGACATTCTAAAGCCTTACAAATCGCCTCTAGAGTTGCTAATCGTATCGCTTTTGCCTTTCCATTTTTCAATATAGAAAGATTAGCCATCGTTATTCCAACCCTCCCCGAAAGTTCTGTTACGCTCATTTTCCTTTTAGCCAACATCACATCAATATTGATTATAATCGCCATTGTTTTCACCTCAAACCGTTAAATCATTTTCTGATTTTATATCGATAGCATTTTTTAATAGCTTTTGAAGAACAGCGGCAAAGACTGCGATGACCCAGCAACCAAAGATAATGATCATTCCGATTAGTATAATACCCGGGGCATCGTCTACCTCTGCCATGAGATATAAAAGTGGCATAAATATCACATACAAGGCACTGATGGTGATGGCACAGTATTTAATATTCTTTAAAGCCTTTACAGATAATTCCGAAAAAGCTTGGTTCTTGTCAATATAGCTTAAAAGTTTTAAAGTCTGGTACAATGCAACGAAAAATACTATCGCTGTTACATACAACCCGATTAAAAAGGGATATTGCAAAAAACCTAACGTTGGATTTAATTCTGCAAAATATTCAGCTATCCCAGGTAACAAAAATATACACAAAGCAAGGATAGGAAGTCCCATAAGAACAACAACGAACTTTAAAAAGAATGTTTCACGTTTCATAAAAAGCACCTCACTGATATATTGTTGATTTGATTTTAGCTCATATTTTATCGTTTTACAATATATTATTATCAAATCTAATTATATTTTTATTGTCCTGAAAGAGGTAGTATTGTTTTTAATGATTGAACCCATGCGAATTTTCAAAGAACAGTCTTAATACCTTGTAATATTGGCAAAACATTACTAAATCAATATCGGTTTCCCAAGAATAAAAGCGGACAGCATATGGAAAAATAAAATATTATAAAAATAAAGGAATGATAATCCATGTTCAAGATTAAAGACCGTATCCTATTAGGGACTGTGGCGGGTTTGGCTGGGGATATTGCTAAAAATGTTATCGATGAAATATCCCACAAGAATAAACTATCCCAACGTTCATTTCGCGAGACGGCAGCTGGTGTTTGGGTAAAGAAAAACAGTGAGGCTAAGTCTTTACAAGGTCAAATTCTTGGTGGTTTGCTTGATTTAGGCATGAGCATCGCGGGCGGTGTTGGCATAGTTTATTTGTTGACTGAGACAGGTAGAGATCGGCTTATTACCAAGGGGCTGATATCAGGGGTCGGATTGGGTTCAATGATTAACTTTATGATAGGTGCGCTGCCCCAAAACAAGATAAAGCCCACAGATGCCACCAGCAACTTATCCTACATGGTAAGTCATGCTGCTTATGGGCTCATAACAACTGCTATGGTAGCGAAACTTGGTCATCCTTCTTTATTTGACAAACAGCCAATCAATGACTATCTGGAACCAACGGAACTCACTACCGAGCAGCAAAGCCAAAAACAATAAAATAATTGATTGGCGAAGAACTGCGTGTGCTGTGTTCCAAATGGCAACAAAAAAAACGCCTTAAAGCGCATTTACTAAGCCTTTTCGGCGGTTATTACGTTATTTTCTTATTTAGCTTTTAAGGCCTTAAAATTGGTCTGCCTCCCGGTTTCCAAAAATTCACTTCATTCTTCGATATCACTTTCCTGCATAATATCGGAAAAAGTAACAGCTTCAATTTTCTCTGCCTTCCTGCCTTTGATATTGTACACGCTGCACCTCCTTAACTCGGACTAAGTGATTATAGGCTATGTTAAAACTCTAACTCATTCAGCAGGTCCCGTAGCTTCTTCAGTTCTTCCGCTGACAGGGTAACCCCTTTACCCATTTTGGCATGTTCCGGTGCCCAGTCACGCAGGTCGTACTTGGGAACCCGGTCATTCCAGCTGATTAGGTTCAATTCCTTTGACCAACCTTTAGACGACTCTGATAAGATACCAATCATCTGTTTGATTTCGTATTTAACTTCTGCCACTAAAATCATCTCCTTACTCAAATTTACTAAGACCACTTACTGCTTTCATATATCAAACCATTCAGCTCATCTCGAATGCTCCTCCAATTTGGAAGAAATTTATCCATATACGCTTTGAACCGATCATTATGACTTCTTTCTAATAAATGGACCATTTCATGAACAATAATAAACTCTAGACACCGAGGATTCGTCTTAGCGAGTTCTAAGTTTAACCAAATCCTTTGAGCCATTGTATTGCATGTGCCCCATCTGGTCTTCATCAGCTTAACGCCCCAATCTTTAACAGATACGCCAATGACTTCTTCCCATTTAATTATATATTCTGGAATTATGCTTTTAAGCTGTTCCCTATACCATGCTGTCATCACTTTTTCGCGTTTTTCTTTTGTACTGTTTGGCCTTATATATAAATCGATGTACTTCTTATTTCTTAACTCCACGTGTTGCTTGCCGGAAGTCTCCACGACATTTAACAAATACCTGGTTCCAAAAAAGTAATGGCTTTCCCCGGATAAAAATTTTCTGATAGATTGCCTATCCTGCAAATCAAACTTTCCTCTTTGTTTTTTGATCCATGACAGTTTAGATATAGCAAAAAGCTTTATTGCTTCTTCGTCCATTTTTTCAGGCACTGCCAGCCTAACTCGACCATCAGGTGGATGGACTGAAAGATTAATATTTTTTATTTTTTTCCTGATTACCTCAATAGCTATATTGCTTATCATTATACTATTCATTCTAATATTCACCTTGATTCTTCACGTTTCAAAAATCTCTTCCAACTTTTCTTCATCTGCAATATGTCGGCCAATCGTGTATTTTCTTGGCTTTCAAAGTCTTCAACTACCACGAGTCCCTTATAAGTTTTCAGCAGAAGTCCCGCAATCCGCTGGGCTAGGGGTTGGATAGCATGCTATCAACAACCACATGGGTGTTATGCAGAATATGTCAACAGGTAGGACCTTTCCTGTCCTCAAATCTCCTTCGATGTTTAAGAATCATTGAAGCTTAGGTGCTCATTTTAGCCAGGTATAGCCCTGGCGGCAATCCACCACGTAGTCGATATACACTGTATCCTCCTTAATTTTATAAATCAGCAAATACCTCTTATCCACGAGCAGTTTTTTGTACTTGTCTCTCGGCAATAACGGTCCGTTAAGCCAAGAGCCTCTCTCTGGAAACTCCCGCAGGGTTTTTGCCGCCTCAATGATATCTACTGTGAGCTTGTCTGCTGTCTGAGTGCTAACTTGCGCCAGAAACCGGGTATGCTGTACGAGCATTTCATTCGCTCTTTCCGAGACAATCACATGATACCGTTCATTCACCGCGCTCACCGGTAGCCTCATGGATGGCTTTCCTCATTTTCTCTTCCACTTCTTCAAGGGTGTAGCCCTTTCTACCCATCAATCTATCCTCCTCGGCTGCGATAAGTTGTTCTCGCAGCTTCAGCATACTTTCACGTCTTGAATAGGTGTCGATATCCATGACCACCAAATCGCCTTCACCGTTTTTGGTTAAAAAAACTGGCTCTTTCGTTATCTTACAGAGTGCCGATATTTCATTGTAATTTTTGCGTATTGCCGCAGATGGTTTTATGTTCATCATAAACGCCCCTTATAATAGTAATATGATATGCTTATCATATGCTTATTCTACTACTATTATATCCAAAAGTCCAGCTTCCTCCTCTGGAACTGGACCTTTAATCCAACTATGTATTTGTTTATGGTGGCTTGTCATCCCTTTATTTGCTTCGGTGTAGCGGTATGTTAAGCTAAGAAATGTCAGGGTGGTTTTAACATATTTGTGAATTAATGTCGTTGATCAAGGTAGTTTTCACATGCAACGGTAAACCTGACATATATGTGGTTTATCGGAGTTAACCCCGAGGACGATCTTCCGGACCCAATCCCGCTTCTTAGTTCAGAACCCAAAGGCTTTCTATTAATTTCATAAGCGACTGAATATACGGTGCCTCCCAGTTGCTTAGCATTTTTCGTGCTTTTGGCATACTCAACCTCCTCGTATCTGTTCATTTATATTAGGCGTTTGCAAAACGCCGCAACCCTTGCAAATTCTATCTTTTTTCTTGCTTAGTTATATAGAACTCCTCACTTGTCTTGTGTAAAATATAGTTAACAGGCAATATCTACATTCAACAAGAAAGGAGATCTATTCTGTGAAATTTAAACAATTATCCCTATCTGATATTTATGACGGTTGTCTTGATTTCGTTGATAAGGATAAACCTCGGTTTCTAGCGCTTCTTGAAGAGCATATTCAACTTTCAGAGTATATTTCGCTGAGTTTCTATCAGGCTTTTTACAAGCACTTTGGTCGCAAACGAAAATTTAAGCTTGAGTCTTTTCTTTATGCACTCATCATTCAGAGAATCTTTTCTATTCCTACAGATGCGCTTCTGATTATTTTTTTGAATTTTTCCAAGGAAATCCGTGAATTCTGTGGTTTTTCTAAAGTACCTGATGCATCAAAATTTACACGATTTAAGCAAGATTTTTCTAAACATCTTCAAACACTTTTTGATAACCTTGTTGATCAAACTGAACCTATTTGTGAGCAAATTAACTCAGAACTTGCTTCATATCTCGTCTTTGATACCTCTGGCGTTGAAGCTTACGTTACTGAGAATAATCCTAAGTTTATCAATCGCTTAATCAAGCAGCTTAAGTCTCAATACAAAGGCAACTCTTCTGTTGACCCATACAAAATGGCATACGGCATTATGCCTTCCTGCGCATCATCAAATCCAAATGTCAAACAGCTTTACATCAATGGCCATTTTTGCTATGTCTATAAATTTGGTATGCTCACAAATGGCCTTGGTATAGTCAGAAATATTTCCTTTTTTGATGAAGACTTTATAAATGCACACCCTGAAATCCCAATAGAGAAAAAGTCTGATTCCCCTGATGAAGATAAATCCTTATCCGATTCTAAAGCACTTAAACCTGTTCTGCGCGACTTTTTTAAAACACATACTCATTTTAAACCCAGCACGTTTATTGGCGATGCTGCTTTTGATACAAACGATTCCTATAACTTTTTATTGAAGGATTGTCACTTTTTAAAAACAGTCATTCCTCTGAACGAACGAGGTTCTAAGAACCTCCCTGAACCCGGGTTCAACGAATCTGGACAACCTCTGTGTCCGTTAGATTCTTCTTTACCCATGAAATATGAAGGTAAAGCGCCCTTAAGGAGTGGCGTTGTTAGAGATAAATGGGTTTGCCCAAAAATGAAGTGGAAAGGTTCTAAACGCATTACTTTATGTGAACATCCTTGCTCCGACTCTCCTTCTGGTAGAATGTTTTATACCTATCCTGAAAAAGACTTAAGACTTTATCCTGGCATTATTAGAGACACCCCTGAATGGATTGATATCTACAAAAATCGTTGCGTTATTGAGCAAACCATTCAACACTTTAAATCCAATTTTGGCGTCGCCAACAGAAAAACTACAAATGCTTTAACCATTAAGGCTGACTTACTCCTTGCAGGAATTACTCAACTGCTTACCGTTATTCTTGCAGACAAACTCCATAAACACGAACTCATCAGAAGCCTTAAACCTCTTTTGGCTTAGCAAATCCTTTATACTTGCTCTTTCAACCCGCAAAATACTTGCGGTTATTTGTGCCGAATTTTTTCTGTCCAACCTCTGCTTAAAATTTTCTGTCCTCTTTATTAAACTTTCTGATTAGCTGCCTACGTTAAATTTTGAATTTCGCAATTACCTAGTTCATTTATATTGGTGTGAAAAGTCAAGCACTTTATCTTTTTAGTTTTTGGGCAAATTATTTATTAAACCACTTTGGGTTACTGCATTACCCTCTCAGCTTCGTCCAACTCATACCTGATTTTCTCCCTTGAATAATCATGATATTTAAGGTGTTCGTCTTTCTGTAATCTTCCGATTAAAATAAAGCTGGGAATATTCTGCTCAGCACAAAACTGACTAATATGCATTAATGAGAAATCCCCGGATTCTACAAATGAGTTATATCGGTCTGAATTAATCAAAACATTTGCAGCAAACTCATCGGCTCTATTCTCTGCTTCATTTTTTGTAAACTCATAATCAATCAATTTATCTTCAATATCTTCGTTAAGAATATGCCCAATTTCGTGAAAAAGAGTAAACCAAAAGACATCTGCAAACTTGTACCTTACGGTCATGATCAAACTAAGGCTTCCATCATTGTTTCTTTTAATAACACCTTGAACAGGTGCCCCAGTGAAATGCTTGACAATAGTAAATTTAATTCCACATTCAGCAAAGTAATCTTTAAGTTTTAAACGTATAGTTTCAACATCTTCTTCAAAGGTAAGCTTTCGAATTAAAGGTAATTTTTTTTTCAGTTTATTAATATTAAGCTCTTGATTTAGTTGTTGATTATTTGTTATCAAATCGCAAATTCTAAGCCAAGTAAAAAGAATATAAGGATCTACATTATCCGTTACGGCTAAGCGATAAGCCCCGGCCTGTGATATTTCAGGTATTCGCGACAAGCTGCTGACGTTTAACCGCTTTCGCCACTCAATGACAAGCATCGAACCTTGGGCATCAGGGTTGAGTAGACGGATATCCTGAGCGTACTCGGTGATGCTTTTTAATTTTTGAAGAATCGCCAATTCTTCACTTGAAATCTGGTTAATCTCTTCAAAATCAGCAAGTTCCTTTTCGTAGTTTGCCTGGAGATTGATCCAAAAGCTTGCATCTACCCCCAACGCATACTCCAATTTCTTAGCAAAAGAAACAGAGATTGGTTTTTGACAATTCACGATACCACTAATGTGTGGCTCTTTCACATCTGTTCTCATTGCTAATTCACGTTGTTTCATATCCCTATCTTGCAGCATTTCTTTTAAAGTTTCTCCCGGATGAATAATAAACTCACGGGATAAGCCATTCATTTTTTCTGCCATGATAATCCATCACCCCCTTAATAATCACAGTATCGCATTCTTTCAAAGCTTCTGGTTCCAAGCTTACGGCATCAGGCTTCACAATAAGTCTCACGTTTCCAGTAATGGTTATTCCATAATAACCCTTTAGGTTTTTATACAATGGGTGCGGTTTTCCAAGCCCTGTCGTCAAATAGATGCTAAAATTTATCGCTGCCTTCAATTGATCGAGTCTCTTCTTTGTTGCTCTAGCTCTATCCTTTCCAATCTCTTTCTTCATCAAGTCAAAGTCATTGAAAATTTCACGAACTAAATCTTTTTCGTATTCAATAAGCACCTTTTGCGACCACCACCCACTTAACCTTTTAGTTAACTTAACTTATTGGTTAAGTTTATTATAGCCCAAATATCGTTTTTTTACAAGCTGATTTAAAAAAATGATGGATACTTTGCACTAATCTCGAACGGCGTTAAGGACCCTTTGGATACATTGGAGATTACAAGTCTTATAACCGAAGGCAACACCACCAGCATAACCGCCTTGCTCGGCTTTTTTGCGTCTGCCTCTTCCCAGCCCCAATGCAATTTCCAAGCGTTGATACTGGTCGAGCAATTCCAGAGCATGCCGTTGACAAGGAAATCATTCCGATCATGTGCAAATATGTCGTAATTGGGTTGCTCGATGGGCTTTACATCCACTTGATTTCGCTTCAATTCCCTTTGAATCAAGACTTTCGCCCATCTGATCGCCATAGTCGTGAAGTATTGAGGACAACAACGGACTGAATATCCGATTGTGATATGACAGCAAGCGTATTCTGCAAAACCTTCACGTTCAACGGTTAATCCTTTCCTCATCAACTTTGGCTCCACTAATTCCCCGATCTTCATAGATTTGGACAAGATTAATGCTGCTTTCTTGGCTGAATCCCTGTATTTCATCCACTTGGTGTTACAAGCTGTATCCGTCTCTTGCTTGTCCTTGTGTGGATACTCGGGCATAACCAACGACATTTTGCATGGTTCTCCCCCTCTCGGTTACAGCATTTGGAGTTGCTGTAACCACAGATTCTTTTCCAATGATCTGCTTCCGTCAGATTCTAAGAGATCTTGCTGATGGCTGACAAGAGGGGCTTCCAAATTACTTGCATTAAGTCTGTTTTTGAGAAACGCCAAAATACTTACATGAGGAGTCTGAATTTGAAATCCAATAAACGTACATGAGGTAGCGTTTTTGAATCTCGATACTTGCTTGAGGAGTAAATTCTTAGATCGTGTTTTAGCGCATGAGTTTCGATTTTAGGACGTTCTAACAGCATTTGAATAGGAGAATATAGGGGAAAGAAAAACCTTGATTGAGCGACGAGCACTCAAGCAACGTTTTCTGATGTTAATTTGCTATTTCACTTTATTCCATAATCCCTTAAAAGGGAAATCCGGATGTACCAATCTCCAAATCTGATGGCATTCCTTACATTGATACCATTGTTCTGGAAATCCAGCATATGGCTTTCGGACATTCACCTCAGTTAGGTCACCCGCTGATACCAAATCATCAATATATTTTTGAAATCGTTCAAACTCTGAGATAGAACGAAAGTCCTCAATTTCTTCCAATACATCACATACACATTTTACTTTACTAACCAAGATGGATCCACCTTCTCAATAAAAATTTGATTACCTCCACCAACCAAGCCCCGCTGTTCGGCTGCTGCACCCTCAAATATTGTTGTGCCTTTTGGAACTTTGATTGTCGAAACTTGTGTTGCTATATTTCCCCAATTTTGATCTAATGCACTATCAATCGTTGTCTGTAATGGTCCCTGCGGCTTTGTCTTTGTCCAGTAACTTCCAAGCTCCCCTGCTTTACCCCCATATGCTCGGTAAAGAGTTATTTCTTCTTGGGTTACTATCTTGGTATAGGTTGCGCTTCTAAAAGTTTTCGCAATATTTTCAGGCAATGGCCCAGGATTCATAGAGCCGTATTTGATATTACTCGAACCCTTAGAGCGAAATAACTGTTTCAGTTTCTGTAACAAGCTTTTACCAGCTTTTTTAATTACGTTCTTACTTAAATTTTCTACACCAAGGACAGGAATCATGTTGAGCATTTTGTTAAATTCTTCTTCAGTATACCTTGATTCTCCATTCTCATTTACAACTAGTTGTGGGTGTTGATTTAAACGCCATCTCAAATATTTTTCAAATAGGTTATGGTTATCCTTAACCACTAATTCTATTGGTGTTACTGTAGGTCCATTTTGGTTTGGAGTACTAATTCCTGCTGTTTCACCCTGCCATTGGGCTTTTGCCGCTGCTTTTCCTAGTCCACTGGTTGACCCTGAATTTGACTGCATGAATTGAGGCCAGTCTAATGGCCTTAACCCTAACGGATCTACATATTTCATCGGGTTGTTAAGTACATACGGATACTTATTTAACGTATTAGGATTAAACAGGCTGCCGTTCCACGGGTCTTCTGAAATAAACCGGCCTATTTCCGGCATGTAGTACCTGGCATTGGCGTAATACAGCCCGGCGTAATGGTCATAGTCATAGCCGGTGTAGCCTAAGGTATTATCCGGTCCGGGCCAGTTGGGATCAAATTTTACTGCTCCCAGGGGTCTGCCGAATTCGTCGTAATTGTAATGGGCGCTCTTTTTGCCGTTTGCTCCCACTACTTTCATGATGCTGCCCAGTTCATCCTGGAGGTAGTAGAGTGTCTCCCATTCGCCGGAATAGGTTGTTTCGTCGCCTTCGGGTACCCAGCCGTTGTCGTGGTCATCCAAGCTCTGGAAATGCATGCTTAGTACTTCTAGGCTGTAGGTAAAGCGCTGGGTTTGTACTTGATCGCCGTAGCTCAGCAGGATATTCTGAGTTGGGGACAGCATATCCAGAGCATAGGTTGTCTCCATCCTATCCCGATAACCGCCTGCGACTGTTCCGGCTGCCGATCCTACACACCGGGCATGGTAGTGAGTTTGATAATCAAAAGATTTCAGCATTTTCTCGATCTCAGTATCAATTTGAGCTAATTCCACTGCCTGATGCTCTAAATCTCGGACAAGGCTTTGAGTGATAAAATCTCTTGATTCCTGCATCCACTTCAAGCTCCCGGCACCGGCAACCTCAGATGATAGCGTTAGTCTTTTCAGACCCGCAAGGGCGCGACAGCCTATCTACCGCAAGACTTACAGTTTCAAACAGGTTATTTTCACTATTGCTGTGTGATGTTAACTCTGTTTGAAATGGATTACAAGTCATTTCTACATTTGTATTAGAACTGTCATATGCAGAAAAAGGAAAAGGAAGGGCTTGAGTTACCCCCTTAAACCCCCTCCTGGCGCAAATTTTACCACAGAAAGATTTCCTGTAAATCCATGGTTCACTATGAACCATGGGGTACATCCGATTTATATGTTCGTTACCGGTAATTCACAGAAGCTAATCGTTACATTTTCATAAATATACTCGTTATCCGACTTCAAATACTTAACCCCGTGAGCCACTGTGTGCCCCTGTGTTGCGTTTTAGTTACTTCCATAAGGTGTTTGCCCCTTCGGCAATAATGAAACCGGATTTGGCGGCTTCTGCGAAAAAACCTTTCCCTTCAAAATGCAGCCCCAAAATGTGCCTTCATCCCCTCAATCACAGGGTGAACCATGGGGTCGAAAATGATGCAGGTTAAAGGCGGGTGCACCTTTGGGCGCACCTGCCGGTTCACAGCGGTCGGCAATGCCGACCGCTAAGAGGTTTTTGCAACCGATCAAAGGTTCTTTTAGGTGGCTGTGAATTGGTCAAGGTACATCTTTCAGGTGGCTGTGAACACGGTAAAACGGCCAAATCCCAAACTTTTGAAGATGCCTGTAAATGTTCATAGATGCCAAGGATTTCATAGGGGTCATTGCTGACCTCTCAATTATTCAATATAGAAAATGTCAATTAATTCTTCCAACATTTTACCGTATTTTGTCAATTTATAATGTTCATCAAATCCGATTATTTGAAGCATCTCCGAGCATAAATCTCGCATCTCATCTGCTACACTATTGGAGATATCGACTTGCCATTTACCCTGAATAAGCCATCCTTTCATAATTTCATTTATCAATTCCATTCTATCTTGTAATACCTTCTTTGTTAAAAAATCTTTCTGTATCTGAGTGATTTTTATAATCATTTCAATCCCTCCAATTCTCTAAGAAGTTTTGCTGCTTTACTTGAAGATGTAGGGTTTACCGAAATGATTTTACCTGTATCAGGATTTATAACTACTTCTGCTGTTTTCCCTATAAACCTTTGGCTATTACGTCCTAAACTATCTGTAACGACATTATTAGTCTTTAGGGGATTTTTTAATGCATCTAAAATGCTATCTGGCTTTACACCTGCACGTTTAAATCCATCTCCTATTGCTCTATCTACGCCATGACCTGTGAAGCCTTCAATTTTTATTCCGTTCTTTGTTACTATTCCTCCGGAGTTGCCCGCGCCCTTAGAGCTAAATAACTGTTTCAGTTTCTGTAATAACCCTTTACCAGCTTTTTTAATTACGTTCTTACTTAAATTTTCTACACCAAGGACAGGAATCATGTTAAGCATTTTGTCAAATTCTTCTTCAGTATACCTTAATTCTCCATTCTCATTTACAACTAGTTGTGGGTGTTGATTTAAACGCCATCTTAAATATTTTTCAAATAGGTTATGGTTATCCTTAACCACTAATTCTATTGGTGTTACTGTAGGTCCATTTTGGTTTGGAGTACTAATTCCTGCTGTTTCACCCTGCCATTGGGCTTTTGCCGCTGCTTTTCCTAGTCCACTGGTTGACCCTGAATTTGACTGCATGAATTGAGGCCAGTCTAATGGCCTTAACCCTAACGGATCTACATATTTCATCGGGTTGTTAAGTACATACGGATACTTATTTAACGTATTAGGATTAAACAGGCTGCCGTTCCACGGGTCTTCTGAAATAAACCGGCCTATTTCCGGCATGTAGTACCTGGCATTGGCGTAGTACAGCCCTGCATAATGGTCATAGTCATAGCCGGTGTAGCCTAAGGTATTATCCGGTCCGGGCCAGTTGGGATCAAATTTTACTGCTCCCAGGGGTCTGCCGAATTCGTCGTAATTGTAATGGGCGCTCTTTTTGCCGTTTGCTCCCACTACTTTCATGATGCTGCCCAGTTCATCCTGGAGGTAGTAGAGTGTCTCCCATTCGCCGGAATAGGTTGTTTCGTCGCCTTCGGGTACCCAGCCGTTATCGTGGTCATTCAAGCTCTGGAAATGCATACTCAGTACTTCTAGGCCGTAGGTAAAGCGCTGGGTTTGTACTTGATCGCCGTAGCTCAGCAGGATATTCTGAGTTGGGGACAGCATATCCAGAGCATAGGTTGTCTCCATCCTATCCCGTTTGTGCTGCTGGTCAAAGCCAGGCTTGGCCTGCTGCTGAGCATCTGTTATTTCCTTATCCTTAGATAATCTGCCGCCTTTATTTTTATCTAATTCTATTAATGTCTTTACTCTTTGCCCTAAGCCGTTATAGGTGTAGCTGGTCTTTTCTTTATGCTTGTTTACTACTTGTGCCAGGCGGTTTGTGCTGTCAAAGATGTATTCATTAAATACGTTACCACCGCTTTGTATTTTGTTAAGATTGCCTCGCTTATCATAGCTTAAATCCTTGGTATCTCCGTCTTCATCTGTTATCTGGGTTAATTGGTTTAGCTGGTTGTAGCGGTAGAATACTGAGTCCTGTGTTTCTCCGCTGCTGCTTTCCAGCATTGCCGTACGGTTCCCTATGGAGTCGTATAGGTATTCTCTTCTGCTGCCGTTGGCATCGGTAACGGTACGCAGTTGATCCAGGGCATCGTAGGTAAAGCTTAAGCTTTCGTCTTCTTCCGGGTCTGCCGTTGCTTCCTCAAAGTGTTGTTTCGTTATCTTTTTCTTATTACCTGCTTTGTCATACTCGATTTGGTACATATCGGTAATTTTTCCCTCTGGGTCTAAATGACTGAGCTGTTTTACCTGGCTTAAGGGAACATAGTCTATTATTGTTTTGGTGCCGTTGGGTAATATTCTTTCAGTGATGTTTCCAACTGCATCGTAACCATATGTGGTTTTCTTGCCAAGCCCGTCGGTTACTCCTGTTAATTGGCCTAGTCTGTTATATTCGTAATCAACCTCACTGCCATCGGGATAAATGATCTTATCCCGTTGACCCAGTGGTGTATATAAATACCTGGTGGTATGGTTTAGAGCATCAATGACCTTATTTATTCTCCCCACGGGGTCATATTCAAAGGTGTAGCTGCCCAGCCAGTCGGTCATATTGTTCATCTGACCCAGGTTATTATAGCTGAAAGATACCTTTCGACCATCGGCATACTCTATTCCGGTGGGCCTATTGGCCAGGTCATAACTGTAGCTGGTGCTGTAGCCGTCACGATCTGTAATTACCTCCACGTTGCCATTGGCATCATAATCATAGTAGGTGATATTCCCCAAAGCGTCTTCTATCTCTCTTAACTGGTAGCGTTTGTCATAGCGGTATTCGGTTTTCTGAATCTTTTCTGAATCAAACCAACTATAGACTTCATTTAGAAAGCTATTATCCAGGTCACCAGCCAACGGATCCGAATCACCCGACGTATCATAGGCACTTTCATAAACACTTTCATAGACAGTTTCTATAATGTTCTGAGTATCCTCTCCTTGGCTGACCGTACCGACACCCAGGTCCAGGGTTAATCGCGCATAAACAGCTTCTTTTACCGTTTCAGGCTGTTCCTGAACTTTAGACACTTCCTTTAGATTGCCAACCTTGTCATACTGGTAGCTGGTGGTATATCCCAATGCATCGGTTACTTTCTTCAGCCGTCCTAAAGCGTCATAGCTGTACCAGGTGCTATTATCCTTTTCATTTATCACTCTCTCCAGCAACCCGGTGGCGGAATAATGAAACTGCCGCACGTTGTCCTTGGCATCTGTGATGGTTTTAACTCTGTTTAACGAATCATAATCATACTCGGTAGCATTGCCCAGTTCGTCAACTGCCTTTTTCACGTTGCCATTGGCATCATACTGCCAACTGATTTGATTGCCTGCCGGGTCAATGACACTTTCTAAATTACCCAAGAGGTTGTAATTATATTGGTATTCGGCTCCATTAGGCTGGATAACCTTCTCAACCTGATTAAGGTCATTATATTCGTATTTTGTAGCATTGCCCAAAGAATCCGCAACGGATTTCAGCCTGCCTATTTCATCATATTCATAAACGGTTTTGTTACCTGCTACATCTTGTACTTGTTTCAACTGACCCATTTCATTATAGCTATAGTGGGTTACCACTCCTTCAGGATCTACTTGCTTTATCATTTGGTTGGCTGCATCGTACTCATATACGGTGGTCCCGCCTCTGGGGTTGATCACCTGCTTAACGTTACCGTTAGCGTCATATTTAAATTCTGTTAGGTACCCTGCCGCATCCTCTATATTTTTTACCCTGCTTAGTCCGTCATAAGTGTAGTTTATAGTGTTGCCTTCAGCATCGGTAACAGCCGTAATATTGCCAAGCAGGTCATACTCAAAGGTCGTTGTGCCATTTAGCGGATCAACTTCCTCTTTCAAGCGGTCAGCAGTGTCATAATAGTAGCGCGTAACATCATTTTCTTGATCAATATATTTTATTGGTTTGCCGTTGGCGTTATATTCAATGGTAATGGTGTTACCTAACGGGTCCGTGCTGGTCACCAGCCGTCCGTTATCATCATAAGTAAATGAATATTCATTTCCTTTAGGGTCAATAAAAGCTTTTAGGCGGTTCGCCGCATCATAATTTAGCTGGGTGATGTGGCCCAGTGCATCCTCGATGGTATCAAGGTTACCGTTATCTTGATAGTTAAATTTGCTGATACCACCGTTTGGCTGCACCATATTTTCCACTAAGCCGGTGATATTATAGTTCAGGCTTACCTGCTTACCGTAAGGGTTAAGTATTTCTGTAAGGTTACCCTGGCCGTCATAATTAAAGTTGTAGGTCTGGTTGTTGGCAAGATAGACTGCCTTTAAGTTGTTATCAGCATCATATTCGTACGTGGTCACCTGGCCCAGGGCATTAACCACCTTTTTTAAGTTTCCATTTCCGTCATACTCAAAGCTGGTACTATTACCTTTCTTATCCATATACAGCTTAATCTCATCATTTTCCGTATATTGATAAGACTCTTCATAACCAAAAGGGTCAATTTTCTTTACTAACCGCAGCCGGCCATCATGCCGGTAGGTTGTTACGTAGCCTTTGGCATCTGTAACAGTAGTTGTCCCCCCTTGGTAATTAAAATAGGTAATGCCGCCGTTAGGAGCCACCTGTCTTATTACCTGTCCTTGGTCATTGTATATATTCTCAATAGTTCCTTTTTTGTTTGGGCTGATTACTTTCCTCATCCGATGATCGCGGTCATACTGATACTGAATAGTATTACCTTCCGGGTCCGTAAAGTCGGTAAGATTATAGTCACTATCATAATCATAGCTTACACTTCGCCCAGCCTGGTCTACAACCTGTCTTAACCGGCCCAGGCGGTCGTATTGGAACAGCATATGCCCGCTGTCATTGCGGACTTCGCGAAGCAGTAGATTGTCATAAAGCAAATCAGTCTTATTGCCGTTGGGATCCTGAATAGCTGCTAATCGTCCTCCCTGACTGAAATGGTACTTCCATTTATTGCGGTAAGATAAAGTAAAAGTTTCATCACCGTTTTTCCGCAGTTTCTTGTGGGACCCTGCAGGCGGCTTGTAGTTTGGACTGTCATCAAGGGTAAAAACTTCTCTATGCCCGTCTGCAAAAACTGCTTCTACGCTGCTGTCAGATAAAATGTTTAAATGAATGTCAAAACTGTTATGCCAATTAATACCCAAAATTCCATGATGATTACCCTGAGATAGATAAATGCGAGAAAACTTTATCGGGAAAGTGCCGGAAATAGCTAAGTCCTGATGTTGGTAAAAATAATTACCCGTAGCTAGGTTTACAGGGTCTGCAGATTGACCTGCCTGGGTATTGGCGCCCCCCAGCTGCGCCTGCAATGGTTCCTGCGGGTTTTCCGGCCGGATCAGATCCCCTTCCTGTTCCGGGTCTAGAATAATCAACTTCTGGCCTGGAAAAATGTTATTTGGATCAGGGATGTTATTCAATTCAGCAATTTGCGGGTAAAGACGGCTGTTATTATAAAAGTGTCCGGCGATGGCGCCTAAAGTATCATCCTTCTTAACTTGATACTCTAAGGCAACCAGTTCGCCAACATATTTTTCCTCTTCTTCAATTTCGATATATGTGTTGCCTTCTGCATCGGTTTTCTCTACTTCTTTCTCAATTGTTTTTGTCACGCGAAATCGGCGTGTTTCATTTTCGTAAAGCTCAACGGTAGTCATCCACATGCTGTCGTCAGTATCCGCACTCCTATTGTACTTTCCATCAATTTCTATCTCTACTGCCACTTCATCATCTTCAGGATAAAAAGACCCATACAGTATGTAACTGCCCTCTCCATCAGGAGCAATATTGATATCCTGCTCCGGAGAAGAAGTTACTATCAAACTGGCTTCCCTGGCAAACATGTTCCATTCTTCTTCCAAGGGACGGGCTGCCACCCGGTAAATCCCATTTGGCACCGCATCTCCATTGTCATCTTTCCCGTCCCATTCGAGGGTGTTCTCCACATACCCACCTGAAAAAAACTCATTTTCCGCTAAAACCCGGATAGGATCAGCCTCATTACCGTTAATTGGATAAATGACCACCCTCGTTTGGTGATCCTTCTCAAAGGTCCATTTAATGGTAACCTTTCCTTCATTAGGGTTGTACACTGCCGGGTCAAACCGCATGTACAGCTCCTGCCCGCCGGCGTTTCCGGCTGCAGCTACCAACCCCGATGGAACTAGGGAAAATAGAAAGGTAAAAATCAACAAAACTGATAAAGTTCTTTTAAAACGCTTCATATTACATAACCTCCTAAAAACGCCCGGTCATATCCAAATACCGGTAGAATAACGCAGCTGCCTCTGCCCTAGTTGTTGCTCCATGGGGATCAAGTAATTTGTTATAACCACTTATCAAATCTTGTTCGACTGCTCTGGCAAAATAGGGTTTAGCCCATTGGCTAATCTGATTATGGTCCTTATATTGGGCCAGCTTATCTGTAATTTCACTTTCGCTATCCGCAGCACGCATCAGCATGGTTACCATTTCCTCTCTACTAATTGAGGCCGCGGGGCTAAACTTGTTATTATAACCCTTAACCCAGCCTCTCTGGGCAGCAGTTTCTATAAACAAGTAAGCCCAATGTTTTTTAGAGACATCCTGGAAATTTCCTGCTTGATTGCCAACAACCTCTACACCCATAATTGTTACCAACAGTTTGGTAAATTCCGCTCTGGTAATTGGTTTATTCGGTGCAAAGCCACCATTGGGATAACCGTTTATTGCCTTGTGGGCAGCAACAACTTCAATAGCGTCTTGGCCCCAATGCCCGTTTAAATCATTGAATGTCTGTTGATAGCTCATTAGTGCAATTGGCGCAAGGCTGTTAATTTCTGCTTTGATGGTCTTTTCCTCCACGTTATGCGTCATAGGAATATAGACCCAAGCACCTTCTGTGTTTCGCTGGTAAAGGCCAATTTTTTGCATATCGGTGTGGATATTATTAAGAGAATAATTCAGCGTCACATTAATGGCGGTAGAAGGTTCTATAGCCCCTGCCACTACTTCAAACTGATATTGCGGCCCGATAGTGGTATACATTCCCCCAGTGGGATTGTTTGTTTCTTTAATCTGCATGGCAAAATTGCTGCTTAATCTGTTTTTCCCAATTGTAAGGCTGAGTTTGTTATCAGGTGACTCTAGCTTAATTACGCTGGGCGTTTGTTGATCCTGAGACTTGAGGGAGCCGCTAGTGTCTGAGTGGTCATCCGCCCCATCTTCCGGCGTTTCTTTACGCTCTAAGGCATCACTAACAGGCTCTTGGTCTAGATTGCTGCCGGTAATGTATGTAACCTGACCGTTTTCAAGAATTATTTGATTTGCTGAACCGGTTTTTAAACCAACGGGCTGCTGTACTGAAACAGTAGGATTCTGATTCAAGAAAAGTTTGCCGTCTTCTTCAAGCAAAAGTTTTTCTCCATCAAAGGCAATCGGTTGATGGTCTTCATCTCCGGCCGTCACCCGGCGATAAATATCGTCATCAGGATTGTAGCTGTAAATCTGATTAGTGTTATTATGTTCTTCCGTCCAAACAACTGTACCGCCACCGACCAGCGGCGACATTTCATCCTTGTCTGAATATGTTAATCTGATTTCCTCCTGTTCTATTAAGTCATAGGCATAAATATCTGCGTCTCCGTTGCGAAAATCAGTCCAGGCAATAATTTGCCCGTCAAATTTTACTCCAAAAGCGGTTGTCCCCTGATAAATTGTTTTTTGACTATTGGTTTCCAAGTCATATAAGACAATGTCCGTCCTGCCATCCTTATGATTAGTCCATACGATGTTATTTTCAGCAATGATAGGATGCTGGTGGTTACCCTCCGTTTGGGAAACCTGTTTGGTTTCACCGGTTTGGAAATTATACAGGTAAATAGCATAAACTCCGCTAGGATCATCTGCATGATTCCTGTTGTCCTGCCAGACAACATAATCAGACCAAACATCCGGGTAAGCCTGGTGTGCAGGATGGTCCGTCAAATTACCCGTTGTACCCGTATCCAGGTTAAGGTAATAAACATCCCAGTTATCATCTAGGAATGACATCCAAGTAACATAATCCCCGTCTTTTTTCACCTCTCCTCCCGGTGCGGGTTTTAGTGCTGTCTGTCCAAAGGCTAATACGGTCACTGATAAAACTAAAACACCGGTTAAAAAAAGCACTTTCCTCCAAAACCTAACCACCATCATCCTCATCCCCAATCTTCATTATTTTCATTGCTGCCAAAGTAAATAAAAAAACTTGCCCATGGAAGGAGCAAGCTACACAATTAAATCTCCTTCGGTAGCCCGGCGATCATAGCTGCATGGTTCAGCTTTAGACCCGTGGCTTTGCGTCCACCGTTTTCACGGAGTTTGCCATTTCGGTAGATTGAAATATCTCACTTTTTTGACTTTAGTTTTATAATTTGAGATAATTTGACAATTTCCTTCTTTTTACATGGGTTTTTTTGTAAATATCTTAAGAAAACCTTCCTTTCTTCTGTTACTTAGTTTTAGTCCCGCTATCCGTAAACCTTGGGGCAGCATGTCCGGTGATAAAACAGCATAAAAATAACAGCCAGCTTCCCTTGCTGGGAAACCCGCTGTGCGTTTATTATCGAACTGATATTTTACCTTTTTGCGCTATTCCCTTTAGGGCTATCCCCTAGTGTTATAATTGCACTTTCTAAACAATCATAATTATCGATAAGTATTGCCTGGTCAAATTTATTTTTATACCAGTTCAACGCAGACAGCCAATTTTCGGTTTGCATATAAAATAGAATTGCTAACGGGTTACATGTCACGTCATAATTTTGCCGTAGCGCTTTGTAGCAATCGAGTTCGCGTATCACTTTGTAGTATGTTGATGCAAATGTTCTATAAGCATATAAGAAAAAAGTGTATTTATTAAGGGTTATAGCGCGTTAGTCAATTGGATAAAACATTTTGTCGTGAGTCTGACAAAAGCAATAGAATTTAGTTGCCTTTACCTCAATGCCCATTCGTTCCATTTTAAATTTATTTGTTGCTCCATGAACAACAGGCATCAGTTTAACCGACATTCATAACCGGCTGGAGGAACTGCAAACACAGCTTTTAAAGCTGGCCAGCTCCAAGGCAGACTACGATGATGTCGCCGATGAGATTTACCACCTGCGCGAATAGAAGCAGAAGGCTCAGGTGGAAAATGCAGGCCGCGATGAGATTCGAAAACGGATAGCTGATATGAGCGCGTTTCTGAAGGAACAGCCCACCGCTATTACTGAATATGACGAGCAACTGGTCAGGCGGCTGATTGAAAAGGTCACTGTCTACGAGGACAGGTTCACCGTGGAATTTAAGTCCGGCGTAACGGTGGATTTGGAAGGATAGCGATAAAAATAAGTAAGGCACTCTACGAGCTTATTAAGCGTAGGGTGCCTTTTTTATTGCTCTACCAACCATTATGAATGCTTGTAATTATAAATCATAAAATTTGTCTGACGGTTGTAATTCAATTCTCTTACTATCTATTCCACAAGAAACCAAACTGTCAAACATTATCTGTCGCTCTTTATCTCTATGATAATAAACCTTCCATATAGCCTGTTGATGCGTGAATAAATCAATATTCTTGAAGTATGGAATGTCCACCCCGGCAAGCGAATGGCCTATAACCATTATTTCATTTACATCTTTTTTAATCAAATCAAATAATTTATACATATATCTATTTATGTCCTTATATGTTTGCGAATAGTAATCTTCCACAACTTTACATATACTGACTCTTTTTTCATCGAATTCTCTTTCGGCATCCTGAAGTTTTTCTTTGATTTTTTCAATCCTAGCTTTGTTTCCATGTCCTAAAATAGGTGCACCATCTCGTTGTCGCAAGGAACCATGAATATGAATAATTTTTCCTTCGCTTATCTTGTAAACTGTTTCTAAAACTGCGGTATAATTAAATGTTATGTATATTGCATCCTCAATTTCGTTTATTAACGTAGTACGTCTTTCTACATCACGTATTCGTATTGTTCTTGCCCACTGTTTTAGGCATTTTGCCAAAAATTGTATGTATTTGTATTTATCGGCTAAATACTCATACAATGTATCTTCTATACCAACATCTCCACTTTCCAAGCCCATATCTATACTGACAGCTTGCTCAATAATCACATCTTCATCGATGTTTGCAAGGTTGGTCTCTAATTCATTCCATAACAATTCCTTCTTAGTATTTTCTTCCATTGATGGATAAATACAATAATGTTCCTCGAAAGTATATAAAAAATCAGAATACAGGTTTTTTAAATATGTTCTGAAATCCCAATATGTAGTTGCTAATCCATGTCCTTTATCAAAGCCATTTCCGATTATGAATAATTTCACTTTTTCCTCCTTTACATATCAGATATCAACATTAATGTCATTGCAAAATTTTAGCGCTTTGGAATTTGCAAACTGTATGCATTCAGTCGTTAATTGCCTCGATGCCAAGCCGTTTAAGCTCTTCAAGGTGATCCCGCATTTTCTGAAGATCGTCTGGGGAGTGCCCCCCCAGTCCAAGACTTCGCCAACTACTCGCATTGAGTGTTGAGTTCGGTAGGACCTCGTTGGGTTCCCCGGAAACTTCTTGTCCGTCAGATTGGGGTCATCCTCGATGATGCCGGTGGGCTCCACACGATAGATCCGACCAGGTTCGTCGCCCACCGCAAGTTCAGCTCCCCATATAGCCGCATCTAGTGTCGCGGTGAGATAGACATAATTGGCCTTCTTTCGCTCGCTATAATTAGAGCCATGGCCGGGTTCCAACAAGTCCCCTTGCTTCAACTCGGCTTTAGTGCCGTGGTAGAAAGGCCCGGGGTCCAATAATCTAGATGGTGTCTGTTCGTTCTTAATATTCAATTCTAATCCCTTCCCTTCATGAGGAACTTGCTGTTCCAACATTCCTTCCATGGGGTTTGATAATAATATTTTAGCGGAAGGGAACAAAAATAAACAGTCTAAATCTTCCATTAAATGTATGCTATAATTAAAGTAGGGAGAGAGTTCTGCTTAGTCGTTAATTGGGCTTCTCTTTTATTTGATAACCTTTTCATGTACTTTTTTGACCGTAAAGCATAATTTAGCAAATGCGTTGGAATTTATCTATTCTTCCAATGCCTTTTTTATCAATGACGATGCTATATGGAGCGCTTTTATCCTGCGTATGAGCAGCGTGTGCTGAGAAGTACCTTGTTTTAGTTTTGGCAATACTTTCTCACACTTGCTAATCGTTGAAGCTATAGCTCGAAGCGCTTCTTCCAATTCCTCCTTTGTGTAACTGTCCATTAACCTCACCCCTGATCATTCAAAGTTATATGTCCCGCCCTCCGATGGGTCATAATCAGCATTTCCAGTCAATTTTCGCCGGATTTGGCTCATCCTCCACGGCAACAGCGCGAAGTGCGGCTTCCATACGTCCGCACTCTTCGGCGGCACATTGCTCGATTTGTTCCCATGGTGCGTCAGTCCCGAGCCGGTCATAAGCGACCGCCAGTGCTCCATAAAAGGCAAGCCCGATGCAATGCCGTGCCGAATGGATGGTCGATGTGCATTGACCAATTGCCCTCGCCGCCGCCTGCGCAACAGGATTTCCGTTTGCTTCGCGGGCGGCCGCATGACACTCGAGGATTTTCGATTTTGCCTGCGGCAATTTAATTATACCTGACAGCCACTCGCGGGCGGCATTTAAAGCATTTTGCGGGCGCACATCATTCAGATAGTACTTGCGCCACAGAGGTAATATTACCTGCTCGGAATAATCAACTGCCCAAATCGCAAGGGTTGCCTTGCTCTGCGTTTCAATTAATTTCATAAGCGATTGAATATACGGTGTATTCCAGTCACTTAACATCTTTCTTGCTTTTGGCATAATCACTCTCCTGTTTTTCATCATTAATTCCACGCCACTTTTGACTATCATTTGTTCACAGTATAATAATAATTAGACTCAATCCCATGAAATTATATGTATTTTATATTGAAAACTAATTGTCGGGTAGTTGGATGCCACACCAACCGCCTACATCGCATTGACCAGATTCATTATCACCTACAGCTACCACCGTGCCGTCCAATTTAAGGCCGATAGTATGAGCGCACCCCGCCGCTACTGCTACAATATCGTACCAGTCACTTACATTGCATTGACCATACTCATTCCAGCCAACAGCCATCACAGTACCATCCGATTTAAGGCCGATTGTATGACTACTACCCACCGCTATCGCCACAATATCACGCCAGCGACTCACGTCGCATTGCCCTGCCTTATTTTCGCTTACATTGCATTGGTTTTCATTATTTCGCCCAACAGCAACCACCGTGCCATCAGATTTAGCGCCAATGGTACGACGCCAACCCGCCGCAACCGCAACAATATCGTGCCAGTCGTTTACATCGCATTGGCCATGCTTATTCCAACCCATAGCCACTACAGTACCGTCAGATTTAAGTCCGATTGTATGAGCATTACCCGTGTTCGTCGCCATATGAACCTTCCCAGCCGCGACTGCCACAATATCGCACCACCCGCTTACATCACATTGGCCATAATTATTATCACCCACAACCGTCACCGTTCCGTCAGTTTTAAGACCAACGGTATGACGACGGCCTGCCGCTAATGTACCATAATGTACTCTTGTATATTTGCCCATAGTATTTCACCCCAAATCCTGATTTGTTGCTGGACACGGACGTTAGTCAATCTTCCGGTTATGCTCTCATTAATTATACATCCAACCTATACGCGTCCCCGTGAGCGGGGTATATTACTTTCGCACCTTTCTGCTTTAAATCATACCAGCTTTGCTTGCTTTTACAGTCGTCTTCCATTACTAAATCCGGGGAATATAAGTCGCCGATAAAAGCAACACCATCTTGAAATACCACTGAAATACTATCATCAGAATGGCCGGTCGTTTTTATCACCTGTGCGGGAACGTGATGTTCTTTAAAAAATAGCTCTGATTCATCAATGCTCAGGACAAGATTTGAATTCATGTCTAAGTTGATAGGATCGGTACTTCCTGATCATTTTTTCCATAACCTGAATATAAGGTATTTGATGCTTAAACAAAATTAAACGAGTTCCGGATTTTTTAATATTTTCTACCAGGCCTGCATGATCAGGGTGAAAGTGTGTTACGATTAGATATTTTATTTTCTGCGGGTTAATATTAAGAGTTTTTAATTTTCCCACATATTCATGGATGCAGCCTGGCCAACCTGCATCTATTGCAAGGTAAAAATCATCTATTTTTACCAAAAAACATTTTGTATGTTTAATAGGAATATTATAAGTCCGCATAGGCTGTACCCTCTATTTATAATAATCAATTCCAAATGATCGCAGAAATTCCTGTGCCTAATACTTATTTCTAGATAGTCATAAATTAAGATCGGTTTATTGCTTAAAAAGTAGCCTTTATTATGCCAACATCCAATCTGACCACACGCAAGCGACTGACATCTAATCTGCTCTGTCACCAAGCACTGGCATCTAACCTGACCACTTAACTTCAAATCCACTTTCTTGGACATATTCCCACAGAGCAACAAAATCACGATTTTAAAGCTCAGGCTTTCAATCTTGAAATCCCACAAATGGCTTATTTGCTGGGCTTTTCGCACACTCACTTCTCCACCCTTGACATCAACACCACACACTCAACGTATAATGTACCCATGAATTCAGACAAAATTTTCGACAAACTAAGTGAACCTGATATAATAAACGGCAGGAAAACTGTCAGAAAGAAGGTTCATACAAAATGGGAAGACGAAAATTTACAGCCGAATTCAAAACTAAAATCGTACTGGAGCTACTCAAAGAAGAAAAACAGATAGGCGAACTTGCAGCCGAACATGAGTTAAGCCCCAATCAACTGCGCAACTGGAAAAAAGAGTTTTTAGAGAATGCACCACAGGTGTTCTCACAAAGCAAACAAGAAAAAGAGCTTCGTGCCCAAGAAAAAGCACTGGACGAAGAAAGAACCGAATTAATGGCAAAAGTCGGTCAACTCACTATTGAGAATGACTGGCTCAAAAAAAAATCTAAAGAAGTTCTTGGGGTCGACTGGGAGACTAAGTCTGGTTTCAAAAAATAACAAACTGCCGGTTAATCGGCAATGCCAGTTACTTGAGATCAATAGAACCAGTTTTTATTACACACCTAAAGAACCTGACAGAGAGCGCGAAAATATGATTAAAAACAGGCTTGATTACTGGCATACCAAGATGCCATATCTAGGGGTTAGGAAGCTTCGCAAAAAGCTACAGAATGAAGACCACATTAAGGTTGGCCGTAAGTTAATTAAACGCTATATGGACGAAATGGGAATATATGCGGTCTATCCTAAACCCAACCTGTCAAAGCGTAATAAGCAGCACAAAATCTATCCTTACCTGTTAAGAAACCTAGATATTAATCGGGCAAACCAGGTTTGGGCCATTGACATTACCTACATTAAGATGGGCAGAAGTCATATGTATCTAACAGCCGTCATCGACTGGTATAGTCGTTACATAGTAGGCTGGGAACTATCAGATACTTTGGACACCGCACCGGTGTTAGCAGCAGTTAAAGAAGCTATCAACAGATACGGCACGCCGGAAATTATCAACAGCGATCAGGGGTCTCAGTTCACAAGCGCTGATTACACAGAATATTTAAAGAGCGTGAACATCAGACAAAGCATGGACGGCAAGGCCCGTTGGATTGATAATGTTATCATAGAGCGATGGTTTAGAAGTCTAAAAACCGAACAAATCTACACACATGAATATCTAACACCTAGAGACCTAAGGATCGGTATTAGAGAATATATCCAGGAATATAATACAGAACGGCCGCATCAAACCCATGACTACCTAACCCCTCAAGAAGTCTATCAGGGGATAAGCAAAGCAGCCTAATAATAGCAAGACATATATCAAAGTCAAGTAGTCTGATGGATAGTGCCGCCATGTGGACAACCCTCCGCTACGCTCCAGGTTGACGCACAAGGCTTGGACAACAAAAACCGTGTTGTCCACACTCTCCACAGCCTCGGCGACTGGTCTAAAGTTTACGATGACGATAAAATCATTTAAATGGGAATATCTGGTTCACTTAGAAAATTAAAATTTCTGTCTTGACAAGGGGGACACTTTAACGTGCCTTGGAGTATCTGTATCACTTGATAGAAAACACATGGCACGGACAGCTTTTATAGTTGTTCATTAATCCTAGCAATAAATTTTATACAAAAATCTTTCCACGTAAAATTTTCACTTTCCTCATTCATTTTAATATACGTTATTGGGAATTTAATATTGCCGTATCCTGTGATCCAGTTTGAGTGCATCTCTAATATTCTATTTAAGCCTTCAACTTTCTCTTCCTGTGATAATTTACTGTAAAAATTAAAAGAGAAATGATTCAAATCATTATGTAAAGCATACAATTTTGAGTCCTCACTATATATGTTATTTTCAAAATAATGATCAATAATATCATTCAGTAAAGCTTTAGTCTGGTCTTGCGTTAAATAAGGAAATATAATTTCGAAAAGTCTATCAGCACCATCATATTCCCAGTCAGGAGCTTTTCTTTCATGAACTAAAAGATCAATTATCTCTTGAACATAATCAAGTATATTTTCCGTAGATGTCAGTTCTACCTTTTTAATTAATCCAATTGCGAAATCCCATCTAAATGTGTTCTTTTCATTAACGCACTTCCATTTTAGTAATTCAAGAGCTTCACTACACGTTTTTTCTCCTACTTCATCGATAAATTTTGCTGCGGTAGTATTTACATCAGACTTACTATACCATCTCTCTGGAATAATAAGTGCAGTATAAGATATATCACTTCTTTCTTGTGAATACTCTAGTTCTGCTATTTCTTTCATTTTCTCCCCAATATCTACATAACCTAGTCTACTAGCAGCTAATTCGATTGTCCTCCTTACATCAGAAATATACGCACATCTTATTTCATTCTCGGAATCATAAGGCTTAGGGCTCTTAGAAACGTAAAATACATCAGTTGCAATTGACCATAAAGACAGGAGTTCCTCTTCTGAGAAGTTATCATGCTCAAGGCTAGCTATTATTCCATCAAAAACCGTTTGTACCCAACCCCTATCCCAATACTGATTCGAAAGAGCAAATTCCCAAAGGGATTTTGCACCAAAATGTCCAGCAGAAGCTGCTACCGCTGCATAAATATATACCGCTGCTCTATTATCACCGGTTTTCGATGCATAATCAGAAATATTTAAAAGTTTTAAGCCTATCGTTTCCCAGTATGGTTTATTTGCAACGTCAAGGCCGTTATACCATTTTAAAGGTGTGTACAAAGAGTATTCTTTTCGACCAACATATCCAACCAATTTTGTTTCAAGCATACTCTTTATAACATTTGCTTCTTCGGTCCACCCCATGTCTAATGCCTTCGGTATAAATATTGAAGAAATCCAATGCAATTCATATAATTCTTGATTCCATATTAAACCTTGTTCGCCCATCCAGTGATTAAAAACGTCCTTCAAAGCCTCTTCTTGATTATTAACTTTTAGATAATTCCACCAGATATCAATGTTTTTTAGTGTTTCAATGACTCTAACATTTCGTATGATCAAATTTACTAACTCTTTTTTTAATGAACTGGTTAATAGATGGTCAATAGAAATAATACCCTTTAGTAGAAACTCCTGAGCAGCGGGTCCACCTATTTCGATGTTGCCTACTGGCTCCTTTCTATCAAATATTTGATCTACAAATGCTCTAAAATCATCCTGACCAATAATTCCTTCCTTATTATCAAAAATTGTAGATACCAAAAATCCAAAGAATCTGCTTGATTCTAATAAGTTAAATGCAGAATAGTATCCTCTATCTTTGTAGGTTAATTTACCTTCACGGAACGATATAATCCCCTCATTAACAGTTTTATGCTCTGCCTGTCCATAATAACTTAAAATAAAAGTTATTCTTGCGAAGCTCTCAAATATTTTTTCATTATAACGTTCACTTTCTTCTATTACTAAGAATTTGAATCTTTGCTCTAATACTTTTCTAATACATTTCTCCGCCATTTTTTCTTTTTTATGTAAAATGGCCCACGAAGAAAGCTTTACCTGAACATGGCACGACATTTTTTCAATTGGATGCTTTTCCAATATGTTTTCAATGGCCTCAATCTTGTCATTCTCAATCAATTCAATGAAAAATTCATCAAAGTCTGCTTTAAAATAAACCTCTATATTTTTAAGAGTGTACTCAATTTGGTCATCCGATAAGTATTTTCTACCTTCGTTAAGCCATCCGCTTGTAAATATAGCTCTGTATTTCCCCGAATTCTCTGTTGCTTCACTTTTGTCAAGTCCAGCAAAATTAATACCAGTTACTCTTGATATCTCACCCCACATCTTCAATATTTGTTCAATATCCTTATTTCGTTGTGCCTGAATTGGCACACCATCTTCTGGTTTTTCAGTATTATTGTTATTCAATAGCAGAACTAGCTCATCTGGCGTAAGGTTACCAAACCAGCGAAACAACATACTTTTAGCTCTTTCAACTTCTTTAAATTGAATTAGTGTCTTAGCCTCCAAAAGCACATTGGTAACGATACTTGTATTAAATAACTTCCTATTTAATACTTTCTTTTCATTTCGTAAAGCGACTGGTAACTCCGAATCGTCCTCATGTATCTTGTCTTCCCACTGAAGTGAGGCTTGATATTGAAATAAAGTATCTACAGCACAACTTAACGAAAGTACAGTTTTAAAGTCCCTCAATTCTCTCATCGATAACAGCGTAATTTTAAGCTGTTCAAATAATTCAGTCATAGGCCTTTTATATTTTATTGCCTCAACAATATAATTTTCGTCGTAGAATTTAATGAAATCACTTTCTCTTTTTGCGTACTGCAAAAGTTGAAACCCAATCTCATGTTTCAACTTAATATCGTCACCCCGGGTTAGAAAATAGTCTGCCAGACGGCTAGAAATAGTTACAAAATTATCAGGATCTCTTTTAATATAATTATCGAGATATATCCTTACATCGTTATGAAATACTCTATATTCATTATTTTCTCTTATAACAATAGGGTAAAGACGATTTAAAACTGCTTTCCAAGCTAACTCAGGAATATTTTCATCTTTAAATATATCTGTTAATAATATTGGAGTTATCTTCTTATTTATAAGAGCAAGTGTTCCTGCTAATAGGGTATCAATATAAAAAATTTCTCCTGGTAACTGTGTTTTAGTTTCTTTCCAAATGTACTCATAATAAGATTGTATGCCACTGGATATTCCTGATTCATTAAGTTTAGTTTCTAACTCATCTAAATTTGAGCAATGTGCTACTTCATAAACTGCAAATACCGCCGATAGCGTATTGCCAGATACAGCCTTATTAATGATTTTGACTGCAAAATCTATTCCTTCTGGTGGGAAGTTTTGGTTAACGTTTAGGAAGAGTTGTTTTATATCATTTTCATTAATTGGAGGCACTTCTATATGTAAAACTGTGTCTTTATTTGAAAGCCAATCAGGGTAGGCATCATATTGCATAATAGGTTGTCCAGATATCAAAAAGGTTACGTTTTCAGGAACTCCATTTGGCGGAACCAGCGTCGTTAAAAATGTATTCGTATTGCCTGAACGGGCAGCATGGTCGATGCCATCAATAGCAATTACAGTGGTATTACCAGTTTCATCTGCAAGAATTTGAGAAAGCCTTAAGACTTCATTTCTTAAGTCGTCAATACTTTCTAAAAGCTCGTTCGTAACAGGTACATTGTACTTTGAGAGTTTACCGGTGAATAAATTTCTAAGTTCAACTAAAAAATTGCCCCATAAAGCTCTTGGATCACTTATTCCTTTATCAGCTGATAAATATAAATCATCTGCAGATAATGGTTTGAAGGCATGAAACCTTAAGGTGATTACAGAATCACTTTTATTGGCCAAGTGACTTACTATATTTGTTTTTCCTGAACCAGGATCACCATACAAAAAAATAACCGGGGCTTCTCTATCAACTAACTTGCGCTCTAATTCATTCGTAAAATCAATTCTTGAAGAAAAAAATGGTTCACAAGTCTTTAAGTCATGTTCACCTTGTATTTTATCACCATATAGCGACAACGCTTCAAATAAATCTTCTCGTGTTATCTCTTGTTTGTCGCGAACAGTTGTCGTCCACTTACGCAAGGCGGCACAAAGTTTTTGATCTAACTGTTTTGCAACCCTTATATGTACCTTAAAATATTTAGATAATTTGTCTGAAATCTTATCTATAATTTCATCAAGCTCATCTTGGTTAGTCTTGATATCGAGCGTCCTTAAAAAATTTAATTTTTTGTCATCAGTATTAAGCGAGTTTATTTCTTCTTTCCAAATTTTCCACGCCGTCTCCCATCTAGCTGGAACTTCTATTTCTGACAAAGTGGTTATATCTGTCAACTGAGTATTAATTAATTCCAAGAACCCTTTTAATGGTGGTCTCTCATACTTTACGTTTTCATTATCAACTCCGCTACTCTTATATACTCCTATTTTTCTATTAGTATATAAAATCGCTTTGCAGCTAACATACCCTTTTTCTTGTGCATTTTGCCAATCACTACACATTGAATTTAAGAGAGACTTTTTGCTTTCAGTTTTATAAACCATATCTCCAAATGTGATCGAATCTGATTCTCGTGTATGTTTAATTTGTATGCAACTTGCATCATCGTTGTTGTAGACCACAACAACATCATCTAATCCTTGCAGATCATTTGCTTGGAGAATTACATGTTTAATATTATTATCAGGATTTAACATGTCAAGTGCATGTAATAATCCAATAGACCATTCGTACCAATACGGATCTCCGATACCTGCAGTTGAGTTAGTAGCCATATATGATCCCTCCTCCTTAATTATAGGATTCATCTTACTTGCTCTATAAAATCTTTTTACAGTCATTACAAATAATACATTCTTCACAATTTGAATGATTAGGCCTACACCACGTTCTTCCAATTTCCCAACAGGAGAAATCGATAATCCCTGGAAACTCCGGATTCAGCTCCCTTGCCCTATAAATAACTGAATCAAGATCAGCATCGTAACTCACCAGGCCTGTCCGCCTCATTACCCTTAAAATATGTACATCGGGAGATATGTCTATTGAATAGTAATCAGAAAAAGGGACCTTAAACTGCCGGGCCAGAATATTTGCAGCCATAGTAGCAATTTTCTTCCCGCTACCTTTAAACTGTAGAAAATCGTAGGCGACCTTTGCACTACTTGAATTGTTGCTCCAAATACGGGATGCATCCCCATTATACTTTGCTTTTATATCATGAACAGCCTCGTAAAAGACAGAGGCCATTGTGTCATTGAATCTATGCAGCGTATTGTTATTAAATATTTCTTTATAACTATCCAAAGAAACGGATGCTAAATCATCTATATCAAAGCTACCAATTATGCTTTTTATTCTATATGGGATTGACCATGCACGTTCCGCTTTCATCTGTCTGTCCATTAAGCAGGCTAAAACATATGCATGTGGAATACATTAAGAAAATCATTTTGTACTTTATCATCCACCAAATGGACTGAATGCCTTTCCGGGTCTTTAAAACGCTCTTTTCCAATGGTCACCAGTAGATGTTCTCCCACCATATCCCTCCTCTCAATAAAACTACACCATCAAATTTCATAGCCGAATTCTCTAAGTCTCTTTATACAAATATCCCTCTCAGCATTTGTAAACAGCTCTGCAAACTCATCCTTTAAAACAAGAGCTTCCACGGATAAGTCCAATCTTTTATTTTCCCACAAAACCTCAAAACCGTATGTTCCACCTTCTTTTGAAATCAGTTGTTTTGCAGCTAGAAGTCCACCCTTTTGTGCTACCAGTTGCATAAATCTTGCCGCATTATACCCGAGTTCCTTCTTGGCGGTAAAATATATGTTTTTCATTTCTTCATTGAATTTGTTCTCCAAAAGTGTCATGACTAGCCCTCCCCTTTTTTGAAATCTAACTTAACTCTAAACCATTTTCAATTTAATCATGTTCCCCGGCAAGGCTTCAAACATCTCCGGATAATGACCGCATCTTGCCCGGATCTGGTTATATTGTGCTTTTCCTCCATTTTTCTGTCTGTATAGCCCTCTATTAAAAATCTCATCTGCCAGGGCAGCAGCATGCATTGTACTATCCACCGCTTCTAAAAGCACAATTTTCATCGCTTCTTGCAATGTATATTTTGGTGTCTCTATATTAGCTTCTTGTTCAATCGCGCCCATATTAGCATCGTATTTCAGGATAATGTAAACCGGTTGGTTGTCCTTAAGTAGAACCACCTTCCCGTTCTTTTCAACTGTCTGAAATACAGAATCAGCATCCACTTTGATTCGGTCAAAAGCTACAAGGCTATCTAGCTTAATTTCCATAATTTATCACCTCGAATAAAGAGTATCAATTGTAAAACAATTTGTCAATACAATTGTATGAACAAAATAGTTATTTGTATGAACAAAAGCACCGATGAGTCTTACTTCAAGGCTCTACCGGTGCTTTAATGTTCTTATATTGCTCACCCTAATATCTCTTTCAGCTCAATTCCACTTCTAAAAATAAAGGTTGCTTCAACCAATGAATGAATCACTACCTTTTCAACCAGTCGTCTAAATAAAGCTGCATCAAATTTTGTGATCGGAGTTTCGCCCGAGTTTAGGAATTCCTCCATCTCATCAATTCTTTTCTGTCTCATGACTTCTGAAAGCTCTGCTTCCTCTATCGCAGCCTTACGCTCTCGGATTTTATCCATTTCTTCTGATACCCTTATATATTCAGCTTCATAAGCTGCAGTCCCGGTTCCAGCTCGTGCATTCAACCTTACTAGTCACCTCCTGCCCCAATTCTTCTAGCCGGTCATTTAACTCCCAATCGTAAACTCCTGCTCCACCTGCTCTATCCCAGTTTTAATATTTTCAAGCAATTGCTGCAGGAATGCCCGCTCCCCACCAATAGCTCTGTTCATGGCTCGAATAAAAGCCTTTTCAAGGTCTTTTTCCTTTACATCCTTTGCCGAGCAAGCATCCAATCCGTTCAAAGCCTTATTGGTGCATTTCCAAATGTAGCTTTTAGTTTTACCAGTTCCCCAGCAAGAACGCTGGAGTTTTGCACCGCAGTTGTAGCAAAATAGCATCCCGGAAAAAGGATACTTGCAGCCATATTGATTTTTACCAGTGCTAGAATAGCCTCGAATGAAAGACCTTCTTCTAAACTCAGCCTGGACAGCCGCAAAATCATCGCTTGATGATCGGTTCATGGCTTTCAGATACATAATAGTTTTGAACAATCCCGTTTATTTCTTACACGCTTTTTGGTAAGGAAATCAACAGTATAGTCTTTTGAAGCCTTGCATCTCCCTTATATTTTTCATTTTTAAGAATCTTTATGATGTTACTTTCATGCCATTTGGTATCCCCTGCACCATTTCCCAAACCATCAAGGGTCAGCCCTTTAGCGATTTACCTGGTGCTTTTCCCCTCTAAAAACTCCCTGTATATTCGCTTCACAATTTCAGCCTGCTCCGGAACAATAACAAGATCTCCATTTTCATTCTTTGTATATCCCAAAAATCTCTTGTGATTCACAAACACTTTTCCACTCTGAAATCTATGCACTATGCCCACCTAGTATTATGACTGAGGGCGAAAGACTCCTCTTGAATAATATTTTAGGATAGAGCCACTAGTGTACTCAAACAGAGCCACCTTGGTCATGGTGGGAGCCATCGTCTCAACCAATGGTTTTGCACTTTGGAGCCGCATTTATTCCACGGTCCTCTTGACAACGAGCCTCTGCCGGCATGGCGTGAGGCATCAACGGCATCACCCCTTTGGGGTCGGGCTACGGGGGCGGGTGATGCCTGGCCTTCAGCCTAGCATGCCGGCCCTCATTATCAAGAGGCTTTCGCGGCATAAACGCTCAAGTTCATCGGGTGCGTATGCATCGGGCACGGAACAATAATGTTTGAGTGGCTCTCATAGAAGAACAGACTGGCTCTGTTAGATGCACATGGTGGCTCTAAAACATCGCACTGCTGGCTCTATCGGATGGCAATAAACACCTCTTGGGTGAGTGATGAAATGATTACTAAAAGGACTTCCCCTTTTGCATCCAGAGTATTAATATTCTCCTTCTCAAAGATAACACCAATACTAAACGAGTCCCCAGGATTAATTTAGATAATCTTGTAAACGTTTCTAGGCTGGTAGTTCATACACTTCTGCAAAGTGGGTCTCCTTCCCTTACTTACTTCCTAAACCTTTGCGCGGAACTCTATTTATTTGCGCATATTTGTATATTTCCGCGTAAAGGTACAACCCCCTAAATAGCAATATTCCCCAAACCATCAGTCTGAGGGAACATAGCTATACTTATCAAATTAGTCCCAAGCGCTTAAACCCTTTACCGCCAACCTATTTCTTCTCTATCAACACGACGCACTCCACGTGCCCCGTCTGCGGAAACATATCCACCGGCTGGACCTTTTTTATCTGATATGCATCGGATAGTGTCTTCAAGTCACGGGCCAGGGTTGCTGGGTTACAGGATATGTAGATAATTTTTTCTGGTCCCAGTTCTAGTAGCTGGTGCAGCAGTCTTTGGTCACAGCCCTGACGGGGCGGGTCTAGGATAACCACGTTGGCGTCATCGGCCTGCCAAAGATCCTTTAATCTTTCTTCCGCTTTACCGTGGCGGAAGCTGGCATTTTTAACACCGTTTAAGCGGGCATTTAGTTTGGCGTCCTGCACCGCTGCCTTGTTCAGTTCGATACCCACCAGTCTACGGCACTTTTCTGACATAAAGATGCCGACGGTTCCGGTACCACAGTATAAATCCCAGAGGGTCTCTTGCCCCGTAAGATTGGCCCAGTTTCGGGCAGTTTCATAAAGCACCTCGGCCTGGACAGTGTTTACCTGAAAAAAGGCCCGGGGCGAGAGAACAAAATCATATTTGCCAATCTGTTCTTTTAACCTCGGCTTACCCACTACGGACATTTTAGCGTTGCTATCATTAATGACCGCGACAGTTACTAATGGATCATGATGCTTAAGTAAAGCTTCTGCTTCGGTAAAGGGTTCCCCATTAGTAAACACCACTGCCATTATTTCGCCGTTAGCAAAACTCTTTCTGAGCCATACCTGTTTCATGGGAATACCTTTATCCAACAATAGATTAAAATTCTTCACCAGCCCGGAAAATTCTTCCGGCAAAAGGTGGCATGTCTCCACGGGCACCAATTGATGGCTGCCCGGGGCGTATAGGCCCAGTCTCTTATTGCCGTCTACCAAGCCGACCTGAAACTGTACCTTATTCCGATACTGCCATGGTTGTTGCATACCCAGCACCGGCAAGACCTCAGTCTCTATTTTACCAATGCGGCTTAGTGCATTTTCAACCACCGATTGCTTCCAGGCTAACTGCTGAGGATACTGAAAATGCTGCAAGGTGCAGCCGCCGCAATATTCAAAATGGTTACAGCGTGGAGCGATACGCTGCTCTGAAGCGGTTAGTACTTCCAACAGCTTTGCCCGACTGTATTTCTTTTTCACCTCTGTTATTTGCGCAATAACTTCTTCGCCTGGCAGTGCATCACCGACAAAAACCGCCAGTCCATGATACCGACCGACGCCGTTACCTTCTGAAGTAAGGTCCTCAATGTTTAATTGTACTGTTTGACCCTGTCTAACAGGAAAATCAGCCATTATTATCCCCCCAAAGTACCGGGTAATCTGGGTAAATCCCTTGGTAATTTTGTAGTTCTTTTTTTGCGTTGGTTGTGACGTCCGCTCTGAACTGTTGGCCTCTCCGCACATCAGCAGTGTATGCCTTGACAGAGAAATGCGTCAGCCACCTTTCCTCTTCCACAAGAATTACCACTCTTTCCCCAGGGTAAAAATATTTGGAGGTTACTGTTGCTTCCCACAACACCTTCCTCGCCAACTCCAAGTCTACCTTATGGTGGAAGTAAAAGTCAATTACTACCATCGCGGGCACTTTGCCGGCGTTTTCACTACGTACCCCTTCCCGAATCATGGTACTATTGGGTACGGTAATGAAGCTGTCTTCCAAGGTTTTTAACCGAGTGCTGCGTAAATTAATACCCACTACATCGCCGTAGTAATGCCCTACTTTGATACGGTCGCCTACATAAATTGGTCTTTCAAACAGCAGAATAATTCCTGCAATAATATTCTCCAGGAAATTCTTGGCCCCAAAACCGATAGCAACCGCAGTACCGCCAGCCATTGCCAGTACTGCTTCTCGGGACGGACTAAAGATCACAACTACTATAATATAAAGAGTTACCGCATAAATAAAAAATTTGGCCAGCACTGCGGTTTTTTCCCAAAAATGACCGCGCCTGCCCCAATGTTCTGCCGCGTAATCACGTAAAAGGCCCACAAACTTTGCCAAGATGCTAGCAACAACAAGGGCCACCGCGCTATAAGCAAAATTACTAACTGTAAGTATATCCAATAAGAACTTGCCGTCCACTGATAATCACCTCTAAATAGGTAGATATAAAAAACGCTGCTGTTCCAAAAAGTTAAGCATTTGGGGTAACAGCGCGGCATTTAATTGGTAAATTCGATCCTGATTTAGACATAACCCCAGACGGTTAAGCTTAGCCAATACCTGCTCGCTAATAATCTCGCTCTCATTGATAACCAGCGCCATCTGCGATGCTGTGAGACAGTCGTTTTGTAGCAATCCGGCCAAGGCATATATTTCTCGTTCATTGAGTTTCGTTAAACCTTCTACCTGAAAATCAGGCAGCTCTAAGGTTATTTCATTTTGTCCGGATAAAAATGCGCCCTCCAATAACCAGTAGCCGGCGGCGGTTATCAAACCACGTGTTTCCTTGATAAGTTGGGGGAAATATTCATCGGCAAATTGTATGTCATAAGCGTTATCCTCCCCAAAAGAAATGAGCATGTCTCGCATTTCTTTTGACTCAACCGGTTTTAAGTATACTATTGAGGTAAAAAACTTTCCTAATTTCATAATTTGGTCTAAATATAACCACGAGGTCCTTTCCCAAGCGGTAACCCAAAATATCCTGTCCCAGGTCTTACTCATCAGTCTTAAAAAGGAGTTGAGAGCAGTAAAGCCATCAACATTACGCAAGAAAAGATTCTGACAGTCATCCACCACAACTATCCGTCGCCCGACTTCCAACCTGTCAACCTTTAATTCAGGATAAAGTTGGGCGAACATTTGATTTAAATCTTGTTCGCTGGTAATTTTAGGCCAACAGCGAACAGATAGTACATCTCTGTCAGCTATCAGCCGCTCTAGCGCCAAGCTTTTACCCTGTCCTTTGAAGGCAACAAGGGCGAGGCTGCTTTGTCTTGCTGACTGCCAGTTATTGAAAGCGACATCATATGCCTTGATAACATCCTTAATATGCATATCCACCCAGATGCTTTTAAGCTCTGATATATCCATGCCTCGAATCACTTGCTGCGGAAGGCTTTTTCTGATATCTTCCCTTTCCTCCAATTTTTCCTGGGGTTGGGGCTGCCCCATTATTTTCTGTAATAAATTAAGAAAGTTCATAATCATACACCTGCCTAACATTATCATGCCTTAGATTAATGCTGGGTATAACTTACGCTTGAGCAGGAAAACTAAAAACTGTTACATAGGAAGGTGATATAATGACTCCTTTGGCTGAATTGATACTGCAAATAAGGTCCATCATGGACCTTGATCCGGACAATCTGACCGACCCCTATGATAAATATCTGGACCTGGGTAAAATTGAAAGGGTTGATAGGGAGACCTTGGAAACGCATCGCCAACTCCCCGAACACGACCCTTTTCTTGAACTGTCCTCATTGCTCCAACAGTATATACGTCTTCACCGTTTAGAGCACCTGTATGTAGGATTAAATGAGTTATTTAAAATCTATCTTCTTTTAATAACTCCGCGCAATCAGGAGTACCTGACCCGACAGGTCTGGCAGGTTATTGAAACTTTAGTCCATTATTCATTAAAGACGGAATATCCTTATACCGCCAGGTTTTGGAATTACTTAAGCAACTGTGCGGAACCGGTGCTGGTATTCATCATAGACCAATCTTACCTCAAGGCTGCAAAAAACACTTTAAAGTGTCTCATGGAACTCAGCCACATGGCAGTTCGGGCAGGATTACACACCAGTAAACTACAGCACACACTGCGGGTGGTAGAATTAAAATGCAGCGAGTATTCCCATTCTGAGCTGCTGGCAATCGCTGAAGAATATAGACAGAATATGGAGGTCTGACAATCAAAAATGTTTACTCATACTTCTTATATTTTTATCCTCTTAAGCATAACGGCCGGTCTGCTGACACTCCTGAGTTCAGTGGGTATTTTTGTTTCTTTAATCATTCAAAGAAGGGTGGAAAGGCTGCAGGATATTTTAGAGGAACTCACTGACCAATCCTACCAGGAAGACTTAAACCTTTCCGGTAAAATATACAACCTGATCGAAAAATATCAAATGCAGTACCTTCTACCAGACAAGCCAAGTAAAACTATAGTTAACTATATGGATTTAACTATCAGCGTCGTCATCACTTTCTGGGCAGCCACATTAGTATTATCTTACCAACCGCCCTGGCACTGGCAATCGCTGGTCTCTCTATTTCCTATGATTGTCGCGTTTGTGTTAATGTTTTTCTTTCGCCAGCTGCTAAAGAATGCCATAAATCCGCTAAATAATCAGCTGTTAAACGCTATCATTCCGCCCCCGGTCAAGCTGCGCAGCGTTTCGTTCTTGTCCCATTATGTCAATGTTTCGGTAAAATCCATTCTCAAGCAGGCACGGCTAAATTTAGTGGTACGAAAACAATCATCTCTGAAAGCGGATTGTGATACCTTAGGAGCAGTGGTACTAAAAGAAGAGCTGTCCTTTGACGATTTTCTATACTACTGCCGCCTTCATACCGGTAACCACAATCTCTTCCTTGGCTTTGGGCAGATAGCAATTACCTTTCCCAAAGATGACATCACCAATAAACCGGTACCAATCCAAAGAAATGTTAATATCCCTTTGGGAAGAACCTACTGGCATATACTGCCGCATAAAGATTTTCTTTCGGTACAATTACTAGTTTTTCCGCGGGGTGAAAAATACCCAATTGAATATAATTTTGACCTACGGGAAGAGAATGACTACTTTGTATCGTGGGAAGAGCCTATGGCCCGGATAAACCGCAGTATAATTTACCAGGTCACGGAACAGGGAAAGGTTATTCTTCGGGATGGACTAGATGAAGCTCCATATTTGAAACACATTCAAGATAGTCTCGCTTTTGATGGGAAACGCCGTTTTGTGGTTAATCCGGGGGCAGAGTTGGAGCCCGATGAAGTAAAACACTGTGACGAAACTGTTTTTGTCCATTAAGCTAATAGCTAAAATAGACCATTAGTAATCTCATTCCGTTTACCACGGCGTGTGCAATCACACCCGGTATCAATGAGCCGGTAAATTCATAAATTAGCGCCAAAGCTACGGCGACTAAGACGATCTCCGTCACCCAGACGGCATTAAAATGAAAAACAGCAAAAAATAGCCCATGTATTATTAATCCTACAATTAGACCCCAGTGTTTCTTGAATACCGGGTAAGCCAAACCGCGGTAGTAAAGTTCTTCAGATACCGGAACAAGTACAGCACCAATAAAGAATGGGACTAAGAATTCCCGAAAAGACTTTGCCTGGGCTGTAAGACTCACCAATGGGTGCGTAGAACTGTCTGATGCAAAAAAGAAACCGAGCAACCTTTCAAGTCCCTGCGAAAACGCAAACAATGCCGCTCCTGCTGCCAAACCAATCACAGAAAGACGCAGCAGCCTGCTAAAATTTAATTTTATAGGATAGGACATAAATGAACCGCTTACTACCACAACTAAAAATATTAACCAGAGCCGGTCAAAAATATTTACCCAGTTTGAAGAAATCCCCAAGCTTCCGGACAACTTGTTGAAAATGAAAACCCCGGCAAACCTGGCAATCAATACGCCAAAAACGGTGCCTAATGTCCAGGACGGAATTTTTACTTTAATAAAAGATCCCTCCGTTCCAAGTAAATAATATCAATGTCAAGCGCTGTTGGCAGTTGCAAAGAGCATCATCACCATCACGCCGTTCCACAGTCCATGAGCCAAAATTGGCGCATAAATAGTCTCAGCCTTTTCATATAACCAAATCAAACCCATCCCCCCCAAAGCAAGCGGTAGAAACCTCACTATATCAAAGTGCATTAAGCCGAAGATTGACCCCGCGACTATAACTCCGGGCAAGAGACCGATTTTTTGTTTAAGCGCCGGATATAAAAACCCCCGGAAAAACGCTTCTTCACCCAACGGCGCCACTATCACTGCCAAAAAAAGAGGCAGCAACAAATCCCAGCCATTATCCGCTTCCAACACCAACTTGGCAAATGGCTGCAGCTGAGGCTGCCCCGGCAGAAAATGGTCTATCACTGTACCTGACACTATAACAACCAAAAAGATTCCAATCCCCCAACTCATAGCTCTCAATATAGTGCTAAAGAATGGCCTGGTGCGAAAACCAATATTTTGAAAGGTTACACGGTGTTTTAGGTTTAAATAGTAGTACAACACCACAAAAATAAACACCGTCTGTAAAGTGCCGGCAAGCAAAAACTGGGTCCCAGTGTCAGTTAAAAATGGCAGAACTAAGCTGCCAACTAAAAAACTCAACACTGATATTATCATCAAGGCCAGCAGTGCCTCCCCTACAGACCAAGGTACATTTGTCTCCTTCATAATAAACAGCCTCCCCCCATCAGTATATCCTATTGCGAGGCAAGAACAAAAGCATTTCATGCCTTCCGGCACTTAAAGGTAATGCTTTTGTTCTTACCCAGGGAACCCCTGGTTCCCTAGGTCGCTTCGCTATGACCCTCCTAAAATTAATATAAGGGGGCACACCCCCTTAATAACCCCCATGTATAGGAAATTATCCACAACCCATAATTTCCTATACATTAAAAAAGATTACGAAGCAATCAACAGCGTTTCGTAAATTCATTGAATTTCTCTAAATAGCGATTCACCGTGAGTATATATGTAGAGTGAGACCATGTTAGTGGTGCCACGGATTGTGGGTCACCTTTAAAGGGGTGCAATTGTTCCGACAGCATTCCAGCTTTCATAGAATAATCCACCGCCCATGATATCAGAGTTTTCGCCGGTTCCAAATCTTCCATCGATCCCGCCTTGGAAATATACCACTCCGCTAACCATAATGTGCAGATAAACCACGGATTACCGGGAACTTTATCAATATCATCACTGTTGCGAAAATAGTAGTCATTACGATAACGCGCAATACCGCCCACATCTGTTTTCACCCAGAGATGCTCCCGTATTTGCTCCATGGTGCTAATTACTCGTGTATCATCGGCTGGTAATACTCCAAAGGCATAGACCCCATAGACACTGCTTTCAGGCGTATCATCAGGTCTATAATTGTTATCTTGGTCGACATAAACCCCGCGGAGAAAGCGCCCCAAGTCTTCACTGTAAAGGTGTTTGATGATGCCTGCCTTTACTTCATCGGCAGCCTTCTGGTAGCGTTCCACTAGGTATTGGTCCCCATAAAGATTGGCGATAGAGGCCGCGGCCATCAAACCGCCATAAACAGAGGAAGCGGTAAAGGTAAAGACACCCCTTCGTTCCTCCCATAAGTCATAACTTGGCAGGGGAAGTCCGGTTGCCTCATCCCTATATTCGACCATAAAATTCGCAGCTTTTCTGATTAGTGGTTTATATAAGGATTCAACAAATTCAAAGTCTTTTTCCTTCAAATAATGATGCCAAAGTGCAAAGAGTACCAAGGCAGTTTCATCTTCCTGAATAGGCAGCTGAGTTACCCCGTTAGCAACCCATGGGTGCCAACTAGAACCTACAGACCCATCAGGGTTGTATTTATGCAGTAAATATCCCGATTTAGTAAGCACCCGTTCACACAGTTTGAAAAAATTCCGGGTCAGTTCGGGGTAACCTGCCTCATCTAAGCTCAATGCCACTAAAGCCCCATCCCGGGGCCACATATAACTATAATGATCTCTCGCATAATGCAGAATATCGGTGTCGTTTGCCGCGATAATGGCTCCACCGTCATCCACTTGAGTGCGGGTCACCAATAAGCTTAACTTATAAATTTTTTGTACTGCTTCCGATAAATCGCCAAAATCTCGCTGATGTTTATTAACCCATGTGTGCCAATAACTCCCTGTCTTTCTCAGCAGTAACTGTGGTGTATTCTTCAATACATACTGATTACCACTGCGAACCGTCTCATAGCTATGACCGACTGCAATCCAATAGTACAAATCTTCCTCTTGACGAGGTGCCAATATAACCCGAAAACTCACGGTGCTGTCCACAGACCCCTGGGCGATAGGGTTTTGTTCCAGTACACCGTCTTCTGCGTCACGCCAAGTCCCTTCAGCACCTCCAAAACGCTTTGTGCCGATAGCAAATTGATATAAACCCTGCTGGCCCACCTGCCCGTTAACCAGGAAATAGCGATTGCGTTTATAGTGGTAGACAGCCTGTAGTGTAGGGTCATATAGCGCCGTATCACCCACTTCACTTCCATCAATGGAAAAATCATGTGTATAAAATACTCTCACCTCTTTTTCCTTATCAGTGGGATTTATTAGACGCATACGCTGTAAGAAAATATTGTTACGGAAATGCACTGCGGAATTTAGGCTAAACTTTAGACCCAGTCTTTCATTGACTCCGTGGCAGTCCGTAACCAAAGTTTCCGGCAGATAACCTAAGGTAAGGTTCCAGCCATCATCGTCAATCCAAGAAAACTTCCCATCTACCCAAAAACCAATGGCATTTTTATGGCCAGATATATGATTTTCCCAGCCAACATGAGGATAATACAGATCACGCATAATTAAATCTTTATCGAAATTTACCAGCATACCGCCGTTTCCCAAGACTATTTCTCGTGGCAATAGTTTCACTCCCATATCTAATAATTGTTTTTTGGAAATGCTGTCAGAAATCATATATCGGCTCAATCTGGTTATAATAAACATTAGACATTATTCCATAAAGCAGTCGGTTTTATTAAAAGTAAAAGGAGAGTTGAACGATAATGATATTGTTTTGGACTATAGTCGGCGTCTTGTTTTTGATATTACTTTTTGGCTATTTAGCTTATTATGTAAGGACCCAGCCTCAGCTAAAACCCGGCTTAGGAAAAGAAGCATCCCGCGAACACCTGACCGTCATGGCCAGAGACCCACATTGGCTTTATGCCTACTGGGATTTACCCGAAAATGTTTTGGAGCAAAGCGTGGAACAATTGATTCTTCGGGTTTATCATCTTACTGATACTTCCCAGTTTGACCCGAAACACACCTCTTTCGACGACATCAGGTTGAGACGGGAAACGGATAACTATCATATCAAAGATCTTCAGGCAGGCGAAAGTTACGTATTAGAAATTGGTACACTTAGTCCTGATGGTACATTCCAAGCTTTGGCTCGTTCAAGACGAGTCTCCACTCCCCATGCAGGGAAAGGATATATGGACCCTCAATGGCAGCCCATTGACGAAGCTTGGCAGACTGACGGATCTTTTGGAAAAGCCTCAGAGTATATGCAGGAAAGGAATGATTAAATGCCCGCTGGTTACTTAAGCCTGGTGCTTCATGCTCATTTACCCTTTTTGAGGCATCGGGAGAAAAAATACTTTTTGCAGGAGCGCTGGTTTTTTGAGGCCCTTACCGAATGCTACATCCCGTTGATCAAGATGATGGATCAGTTGGACGGTGACGGGCTCTTTTTCCGTTTCACCTTATCCATCAGTCCCCCGTTGCTCCATATGTTTAAGGACCCCTTATTGAGCGAAAGATACTTAGGCTATTTGCTGAATCTGCAGAAGCTTGCCGAAGAAGAAGTTAAACGTACTAAAGGCGACCAAACCTTTAATCGGTTGGCCCGGATGTACCGTGATCGTTTTCAGGAAACGGAAATAATTTATGAATACTATGACCGGGACCCGGCAATGGCCTTTAAGAGGTTTAAGGATGCCGGCAAGCTAGAGTTAATTACCTCGGGCGCGACCCATGGTTATCTACCCCTTTTGGCCGAGCAGCCCCAAGCCGTTAAAGCACAAATAAAGTACGCCGTGGAATGTTACCGAGAAGCCTTTGGCGAAACCCCGCCTGGGTTTTGGCTGCCGGAGTGTGGCTATTACCCTGGTGTGGACCAATACCTGGCGGATGAAGGGATAAAATATTTCTTTGTAGACAGTCATGGTCTGTTATTCGCTCGTCCCCAACCCCGCTTCGGTACTTATGCGCCAATAACCACGTCTCGAGGGGTAAATGCTTTTGCCCGTGATGAGGAAACATCCAAACAGGTTTGGAGCGCCGAGGAAGGGTATCCGGGAGACTTTGATTACCGAGAGTATTATCGGGACATTGGTTATGATCTAGAATGGAATTATATTAAAAATTACATCCCACATCATGATAAGACCCATACGGGTATTAAATATTATCGAATTACCGGGAAAGGCCAATATAAAGAACCCTATAATCCTGACTGGGCGCGGGAAAAAGCCGCAATTCACGCCGGCAACTTTATCTTTAACCGCTCGCTCCAAGCCAAGCACCTTATCGGTCATATGGAGCGGCCGCCAATGATGATAGCGCCGTATGATGCCGAGCTGTTCGGGCACTGGTGGTATGAAGGCCCCCAATGGTTGGAATACCTGCTGCGAAAAGTGGCCTGTGACCAGGAAGATTTAGCAATGATTACCCCCAGTGACTACCTTGATTTATTTGCCGACAATCAGCCCGCAGAACCCTGTCAATCAAGCTGGGGAAATGAGGGATACAGTGCTGTCTGGTTGGAAAGCAGCAATGATTGGATATACCGGCATCTTCACCGAGCAGCGAGAATGATGTCAGAGATGGCCAATGCCCTTCCCAACGCCCGGGGAATAAAAAAACGGGCTCTGGAACAAGCAGCACGGGAACTGCTGTTAGCCCAAAGCAGCGATTGGGCTTTCATAATGAAAACAGGCACCCTGGTAGATTACGCACGGGAGCGTACTAATAAGCATCTGGAGCGCTTTAACCGCATCTATCAAAGCCTGGCATCGGGAAAAATCGATAAGCGCTGGCTCTTTGAAATAGCTGCAGAGGATAATATTTTCCCTCGCATCGATTACCGAGTTTATCAGTGAAGTAGGCTAAAATGCGCCAGAGGCTATCAACCTGGCGGTTACGGTGTCGGCTCGGTTATGCTGAACGCCGGAAAATTATAAAGACCGTGTGCCCGATGCACACGGTCTTTAACTACCCTGAGATAGTATGTAGCTAATTTTTTCTTTTAATTCCCCGGTAAGTGTACGTGCTGCTTCCATATCGTCCCCTTCACCCACTATTCTGTATTCCGCCCGGGTAACATGAGGAATGGCCAATGCCCAGCCTTGGGGATAATTCACCTTGACTCCGTCAGTAGTATCAGTCACGTGAGAAGGATACAGCTCCAAAAGGCGCCGAAACACCTGTCCCCTAGCCTCCCATGGACATGGTAACATCTTCTCGTCCACAGGTCTTGCCGGAAGCTGTCTGATGAGCTCCACCGCAGTCATTCCCGTTTTACTAAGATAATCACAGATATATAACAGTTGAGTATATGCGTCCTCCCAAAGATAGTACTGTTTCAAATTGGGCTGCCTGTCAGTAATATCCTGCGCCATCAGACGATGCCAATATGATGCTGGGCTGGCCTTTGTCTGGACCACCTCGGCACCTCGCCTTGCAGCCATCTTTTCCGTGTTATTAGCGATCTCTACCGGCACCGCTACGACACCGCCATCATTATATTCAATCATGATTTTACTGAGCAGCAGCTGCAGTAGGCGCATTTTTATCGGCTCCGCATTATCACTGATAAATAACGTAATGTTCTCCCCATTAAGAGAAACTTCAGCCCCAATTTCTGCGTCCCCTGCTGCCAGTGCCTCATTTGCTCCTGCCACAGTCTCCCGAAAAACTATTCGATGTCCTAACTCGCTAAAGCGCTGCTGCCAATAGGGAAGCTGCAAACCTGCCACTGCTATAGTTTTACCCTCTTTATAAATTCCACAAAAATCGCTAACTTTTTCCAGATAAGAATTCACCCCCGGGGCCTTAATTTCTATTGCGGGCCACATATTAACCGGGAAAAGGACAAACTCTTGGCGTTGGAGCAATTGATTTAATTTGCGCTGCCTATTGTTGCCCATTAGTGCACCATCAGCTTCAAAATAAATTGGTTCCGGCTCTGCATTGCTTCCTAAAGCCAGATGGCATCCCGGTATACCTTGCTGCTTAATATTAAAACGTGCCAGAGGTACAGTGATATTATCGGTCTTGAATACCATAATTCCCGAAGCTTGCAGTCCTGCCGCCACAGCATTTGCTAACATCTGAAAGTAAGGGAGATCTGAGCCGGTAGACAAATACAGCGCATCAGTATCCGAGTGCCACAAACCAGCTAAGGCCCTTCCCAGGGCCACGCCCTGCTCCGGTGTCCCCAAGTCACTCCTGGTCACGGGATTCCCCCACACCATATTTACACTTATCGTTTGTTCTTCCATCACTTCCTTGCCCGGCCAAATCAGCACCCCGGGTTTCACTGTGCTTCTAGCACCCACCCGGGCCTCATTACCTACCGCAGCTCCTTCAAAAACCCTGGCACCGGGCATTATTTCCGCGCCCCTGCCTATAACTGCCCCACGAATGGCAGCCCCCCCCTTGACCACTGTTTCCGGCCAGATTATTGAGTGTTTCACGGATGCGCTGCCATCGATGTTGGTGCGGCTGCCAATCACCGTCAAAGGTCCGATCTCAGCACCGGCGGAGATAAACACATCATCACCAATAACCACTGGGGGTATTAATTTGGCTTGGGGGTCAATGCGGCTATTTCTTCCCATAATTACCCCAGGAGACTGCTGGCTACCCTTGCCTATTGCCCACTTGGTATCGCCTGATAATAAGCGATATTGGGCTTCCCGATACTGATTTAAATCGCCAATATCACACCAATAGCCGTCTAGGCTAAAGCCGTACATACCCAAACCGTTTTCCAACAACATGGGAAACAAGTCCTTACTAAAATCAAAGAATTTTTCTTTTGGTATGTAACTCAATACTTCCGGTTCTAAAATATAAATACCTGTATTGATATTATCACTAAAGACATCACTCCAGCCGGGCTTTTCATAAAATTTTCTTACACGCCCTTTATTATCCGTAATTACGACCCCATACTCCAGGGGAACTGATACTCGAGTTAATACAAGTGTGGCCAATGCTTTCTTCTCTCGGTGAAATCTTATGGCCGGCCGCAGGTCAAAGTCTGTCAGAGCGTCACCACTGATTACAACAAATGTATCCTGCAAAAAATCTTCAGCGTTTTTCACACTTCCTGCCGTACCAAGGGGAGTTTCCTCAACAAAATAATGCATGTTTAATCCTAGTCCATCACCGCTGCCATAATAGTATCTAATCTTATCGGGCAGGTATTGTAAAGTCACTCCCACGTCTTTAATACCCAGCTCCCTCAACAAATCCAGCGCGTAACTCATTACCGGCCGGTTGACCAGGGGGACCAAAGGCTTGGGTAAGTCACAGGTCAGCGGTCTTAATCGGCTGCCCGCCCCTCCGGCCATAACTATTCCCTGCAATTATCCTTCCCCCTTTCGAAAATTTAGACGTTGTGCCATCAAGGAACTGCGCAATTGATAAGCACCTGCTTTATCAGTATCTCCGTCCGGAAGATGTGCTGCTATCTTTGATGGAAGTCTATCATTCTGGACACTCAAAATCTGCCGGTAGACAGCCGCTGTATCTCGGGCAATTACCCGCCAATCATATCTTTCCCGGATTAGTCGGGATGCATTGTCAACTAATTTTTCGGCCAAGTCCCGATTATTTAGCAGCATAACTATATTTGCGGCCAAAGAATCTGGATTACCCGGCAGCGCCTTGAGGCCATTGACGCCGTGGATGACAATCTCGCCAAGCCCGCCTGTATCACTTACCACCACCGGAGTCTCCCCAGCCATTCCTTCCAAAGCGACGATGCCAAAAGGCTCGTAAAGACTGGGAAAGACCGCAGCTGCCGCTTGACGGTAAAAACGGTTACGGGTTTCGTCATCAATAAAACCGGGAAAATCCACTTTATCTGCTAGGCCCATTTGATAAGCACGAGACACCAATTCATCCCGCATGGGCCCTTTACCAGCTATAACCAGCCGTGCACCAGGAACTTCCGTTAATATTTGGGGCATAGCCTCCAACAAAATTTGCGAGCCCTTCTCTCGTACTAGACGCCCCACAAAAAAGATTAAGGCTTCGTCAGTATTTGTCACATCTCCCTGTGCGGTAAGTTGAAATCCCGTCGCGTCAATACCGTTAGGAATAATATTAATCTTATCCTCGGGCAGCTGGAATTGGTTTTTCACTTCATGGAACATATGATTACTGCAGACAATTACCCGCCATGCTTCATAAGTCAGCCACCATTCCACGCTATTGATGTAATGCTGCAAATCATTATGTAATCCCTGATTTCTACCCGCTTCAGTGGCATGAATCGTTGCCACCAACGGTAAACTTTTGACCACTTTAACCATTCTTGCGGCATAGGCTACCAGCCAGTCATGCGCATGAATAATGGAGTAACTTCGCTGGCCCGCTAAGTCAATAGCTTTCTCAGCCAGCGCCATATTTAACTGCATCACCCAGGTGGCAAAATCCGGCATCCGAATCGGATATTCAGTTGCTCTATAGATGGTAACGCGGCCGTCCTGTTCTTTAGCAGGTGCTTTTCCGTTTCCGATAGTAACTATGTCAATATCTATATCTTGGCTAAGGAATTTACTTAGGCAGTAGACATGGTTGCCCAAGCCTCCCACACTCACCGGCGGATATTCCCAAGTCAGCATCAATACTCTCACGCATTCTCAGCCCCTAGTCAGAATTACTCCCTTACAGTTAAAAAAAGGCCCCTCATGTGAAATAAAGGGCCCTTACCAGCCCTACGGCAGGTCACCGCGATGTATCTCAACACTCCAATCCAGTCCCTTGTTATTATCCCAGTTATTATTTTCGTCACGAAAGCAAAAATTAAGACGGCTGGGATCACTTAGTTGTAAATTTTTAACCCAGCCACGGTCAGTTCGCTCCATCCTCATATCAGTGACCTTCTGCCAGGAGTCACTTTTACCATAACCACAGTGCAAAAACATTTGGTTGGCTCTGTCTGACATGGTGCCGTAGTATAATACCGTCACCTCATCCCCAGAAGTAACCGGGATTGGGTCAACCGCCACACCATCAGGGTTATTTGCCTGCCGCATTGATTTAAGTTTCATTTCCTTGTCGCCATAGCGCGAATCCTTATTACCGCTCATTATTTGCCCTCCTTGCATTTTTGTCTTTAATATTATGAGGCAATAGCGGTATTTCTATGTAAATAAAAAACATCACGCTGGGAAAAATGATAATGATAACTAACCAAAATGAGGTGACTAGCTTTGGAATCTAAAACTACTGATTGGAGTACTGCCTTTAAATACGGCGCGTACATCATCGGTTTGATTGCTGTGCTCTATTTCCTGGCAAAGTATATTGTACCTTTGATGTGGCATTTGGCAGGATGAGGAATAACTTGACAAAAAGGTGCCTGACACCATTTTGTCAAGTTATTGAAAATAATGAAAGGACAGGATCTAAACCCTGCCCTAACCCTTATGTTCTTATTTAGTGTGTCTGGATTTTTCTGTTGGTATTACCTATAGGGCTTTTTTCTCTAGATGTGCTACATAATCCTCATAAATATAGACCACTTCTTTGTCAAACAAGGAACGCTTCAGGTCCACAGCGGCCGCCCGCACCCGTGCCAATATCTCGGCAGCCTCTTGTTCATCCAACTGAATGCCATATTCGCGGAACTTAGCGATAATGGACTTACCTCCGGAGTGTTTGCCAATGACAATCTGGCGCTCCAGACCTACTTCTTCGGGAGTGAATACCTCGTAGGTGAGCGGATTTTTCATAGCACCGTCGACATGAATTCCGGATTCATGGGCAAACATATTGGTGCCTACAATGGCTTTCCAAGCAGGTAATTCCCGACCGGAAGCCCTAGATACATACTCAGCCAGCTCCCGGAAACGATGGGTGTTAAATTCTAAATCTGTGTCATCAAGATATTTTAGAGCCATCACTACTTCCTCCATTGCCGCATTACCTGCACGCTCACCCAAACCAACAACCGTCACGCCTGCATGAGTAGCACCGGCCTGGATGCCGGCAAAAGTGTTTGCGGTAGCCATACCGAAGTCGTTATGCATGTGCATCTCCAGGTCTATTTGTACTTGCTCAATAATATGCTTAACTCGCTGATAAGTTTCAAACGGTGTCATGATACCTACTGTATCACAATAGCGCAGTCTATCAGCACCGGCTTCTTTTGCCTCCCTAGCGAAACGCAGCAAAAAATCCATGTTGCTTCGAGAAGCATCTTCAGCGTTCACTGACACATATAATCCCTTTTTCTTGGCAAATTCCGTCGCTGCCACCATGCTTTTTAGTACAGCTTCTTTGGTGCTTTGTAGTTTATGCTGAATATGAATGTCTGATGTAGAGATAGATACGGCGACAGCATCTACACCACAATCCACCGAATGTTTAACATCAGTAACTACAGCCCGATTCCAGCCCATGATACTTGCATCGAGACCCAACCCAACTATCTTTTTAATAACGTCCTTTTCATCGCCGCCCATCACCGGAATACCGGCCTCAATCTGATGTACTCCAATTTCATCCATCAGCTTGGCAATGCGCAGTTTTTCTTTGTTGGCAAACACCACTCCTGCAGTCTGTTCCCCATCACGAAGCGTTGTATCAACTATTACAACATGTTTACGTTCCATTATTTTCTACCTCCTTAATTATTTTTATATTTATACACAGATAACTTGTGCCTGCAAATCGTAAAAGCTCTCTTTTAAGTAATCGCTAATTTGGAAAAACATAAAAAAACACCTCCGCACGGAAAGGAAGTCTCCTTTAACCGGCAGCAATGTCTTCACTGGACAAAACCTGGATAAAATTTTCCGGCTTAACCGCGGATTGCCTCCTAAAAGGTGGAACTTCCTCCTGCTCTATTTTAATACTATTCAGCATGCCTTTTAAAAATTCCTGCTAATTAGGCCAAATTTAATTAAATTTTTCTACCTGCCATAATTCCAAATAAACTATCCTTGGAATCTTGTCACATCGTTGTATATCTCACTTTTTCTTATCATATCTAAAAAAACTTATAACCAGGTTGCATCATTTTAACATAATTTTACATATTTTCTTTAAGCGAAGTACCGTTTTTAGCCATTAAAAAACGCCGGTTTTCACCGGCGTTACCATCAGTTTATCTTTTTAAAGTTTCTTTTGCAGTAGTTCATTAACCAATTTGGGATTTGCCTTACCTCTGGTGGCCTTCATTACCTGCCCCACCATAAAACCTGCTGCCTGTTTCTTTCCACCACGATAATCCGCCACACTTTGGGGGTTATCTGTTATGACCTTTTCAACTATTTTCTCCAGTTCACTCTGGTCACTGATTTGTTCTAAACCCTTTGCCGCTACGATTTCCGCTGCACTCTTACCGGTGTTAAACATTTCTTCAAATACCTGTTTGGCTATTGTACCGCTGATTGTGCCTTTATCCATTAATTTCAACAGTTCAGCCATTTCTTTAGGCTCAACGGGCGCCTCGGCTGGTTCCATATTACTGTTATTTAGTAAGCGCAATAGCTCACCCATAATCCAATTACTCACCTTTTTGGCATCAGGGTAGTATTCCAAGCAGCGGTCTAAGTAATCAGCCAAGTCCTTTGAACCGGTTATTACCGCTGCGTCATACTCAGGCAGCCCCAATTCGTTCACTAGGCGTTGCTTCCGGTCGTCGGGAAGTTCCGGTAGTGTGGCACGGATGCGCTCTACCCATTGTTTATCGATTACCAGCGGTACAAGGTCCGGCTCAGGGAAGTAACGGTAGTCATGGGCTTCCTCTTTACTGCGCAAGCTGACAGAAATACCTTTATTTTCATCCCAGGAGCGAGTCTCCTGCACCACTTTTTCACCATCTTCAATCAGTTCAATTTGTCTGGCTATCTCATATTCAATTGCTTTTTGCAATGCCTTGAAAGAGTTCATGTTTTTTAATTCTGCTTTTGTGCCCAGCTTCTCAGTACCTTTGGGCCGAACAGAAATATTTGCGTCGCAGCGTAAAGACCCCTCCTGCATCTTACAGTCGGATACTTCTGTATACTGCAAGATGGCTTTTACCTTTTCCAAATAAGCTTTTGCCTCTTCGGCGGAACGCATATCCGGCTCTGATACAATCTCCACTAGTGGTACGCCGGTACGATTATAGTCAACTAGAGAAGAATTGGACTCCACAATAGCGGTTCCCTGATGCACCAGCTTTCCGGCATCTTCTTCCATATGTAGACGGGTAATACCAATACGTTTAGTCTTCCCATCCACCTCTATATCCAGGTAACCATGTTCGCAGATAGGTAAATCGTATTGGCTTACCTGATAAGCTTTCGGTAGATCAGGATAGAAATAGTTTTTACGGTCAAATTTGCTATACTCTGCTATCTGGCAATTTAAAGCCAGTCCCGCTTTGAGAGCATAATCTACTACTTCTTTATTCAATACCGGCAGCACCCCGGGTAAGCCAAGACACACCGGGCAAACATGGGTGTTAGGATCACCACCAAATTCAGTGGAACAAGCGCAGAATATCTTAGAATTGGTTTTAAGCTCAGCATGTACCTCCAAACCGATTACTGCTTCATACTCTATAATCATTTATTCCACCTCCAGCTGTGGCCGCTGCTGATGATAAGGCGTACTTTGTTCGTAGTTATACGCTAGCTTTAATACTGTGGACTCATCAAATGGCTTGCCGATAATCTGCATCCCTACCGGCATCCCTTGGTCAAATCCGCAGGGAATGGAAATGGCCGGCAGTCCTGCCATATTCACCGGAATGGTAAACAAGTCAGATAGGTACATGGAAAGCGGATCATCGGATTTCTCACCAATTTTAAAAGCAACCGTAGGCGATGTAGGTGCCACAATGGCATCATACCGTTCGAATGCCCGGTCAAAATCATGGCGAATTAAGGTGCGCACCCTTAACGCCTTTAGATAATACGCGTCATAATATCCAGAACTCAATGCATAGGTTCCCAGCATTATTCTGCGTTTTACTTCGGTACCAAATCCTTCACTACGTGTCTTCTTAAACATTGAGATGACGTCTTCAGCTTCCTCCGCCCGATAACCATAGCGCACTCCGTCGTACCTGGCAAGATTCGAGCTCGCTTCCGCCGTCGCCACCAGATAGTAGGCAGGTAAAGCATACTCCGTATGGGGTAAAGACATCTCCTCGCAAACCGCACCCAAGCTTTCCAATTGCTTGATGGCTGCATCCACAGCCGCTTTAACTCCTTGCTCCAAACCCGAAGCAAAATATTCTTTCGGGATACCCAAACGCATCCCTTTAATGTCTTGTTTAAGCGACTGTCTATAATCGGGAACTTCAACAGCCGCCGAAGTAGAGTCTTTCTCATCATGTCCGGCAATCGCTTGCAGTACCATGGCAGAGTCCTCTACATTCTTTGTTACGGGACCAATTTGGTCTAAGGATGACGCAAAGGCAATAAGCCCATAGCGGGATACCCTTCCATAAGTGGGTTTCAATCCTACAACTCCGCAGAAGGAAGCCGGTTGGCGGATGGAGCCACCTGTATCACTTCCTAAGGTAAATAATGCTTCGTCTGCCGCAACGGAAGCTGTAGCCCCACCGCTGGAACCACCTGGTGCCCGAGCCAAATCCCAGGGATTACGCACCGGGTAGTAAGCTGAGTTTTCGTTGGAAGAGCCCATAGCGAATTCATCCATGTTCAGTTTTCCGAGCAGCACAGTCCCTTCCCGGTCTAACTTTTCGGCAACTGTGGCACTGTACGGTGGTATAAAGTTATGCAAAATCTTTGATGCACAGGTAGTTTTTATCCCTTCGGTACACATATTATCCTTAAGCGCCATGGGGATTCCGGTCAGCGGCTTTAATTCCTCGCCGGCGGCAATTCTCTTATCTACCTCATTAGCTTTTTCCAAGGCTTCCTCACCGGTGACAGTTAGAAAGGCCTGAACTTTAGGATCTACCTTCTTAACATTGGCCAACATAGCTTCAGTCAGTTCCAAGGCGCTGATTTCTTTTGCTTTCAGTTTATCATGCAGTTGATGTATAGTTAGTGTATGAATTGACATTGTTACCCCCCCTTATCAACAAACCAAGATAGTGCCGGATTGCGTCGTTGCCCGACGCCTACAGACGCTTAGAAACATTAAACTATCTTAGGAACCTTGAACATACCGTCTTCTTTATCCGGGGCATTTTTCAAGGCCGTCTTGTTATCAAAATACTTCCGGGTAATATCTTCACGCATAACATTATCTATCCCCAGCACATGGGCAGTAGGTTCTACACCACTGATGTCAAGCTGATTTAACTTGTCCATATAGCCTAAGATATCATTTAACTGTTTAGTGAATTCCTCTACTTCCTCGGCAGAAAACTCTAACCGAGCCAGCATGGCCACGTGTTCTACATCTTTCCCGCTAACATTACTCACTGTTACACCTCCAATAATATGTATCTTTTACTCTTAAAAGAAATTATTAGAACTCTCATTTAAAACTGAGCTAATTATAGCAAATATTGTCTTAATATGGCAAACTGCGCCAATAACTTGACAAAAAGGTGCCTGGCACCATTTTGTCAAGTTATTCCGTTCAGTGTTTTTAGCAAATCTTCAACTTGCAATACCGGCACGCCCAAAGTTCGGGCTTTTTCTGCTTTTAAACCTGGATCTTCGCCGGCTAGTACATAATCGGTTTTGCGGCTAACTGCGGCGGCAGCTTTTCCGCCACGGGATTCTATTAGGTCCTGGACGTCTTTTCGGCTGTAGCCGGGAATGCTGCCTGTGATAACGAAGGTCAATCCTTCAAGCTCTCCCCCTTGTGTACCTTGGTCAGCCTGGGTATTTACCCCGGCGGTTTTTAGTCGTCCAATAACGTCTTGGTTTCTCTCTTCTTGGAAAAAATCGACAATGCTTTCTGCCATTTTCGGGCCGATATCGCTAACGGCGGTGAGTTCCTCTACCCCGGCCTGAGCCAAATTGTCCAGCGAATGGAATTGTTTGGACAATACCTTTGCAGCACCCAGTCCCACATGCCGGATGCCCAAAGCAAATATTAATTGATGTAGTGGGTTATCCTTACTTTTTTCAATAGCATCAAGGAGGTTTTGGGCTGATTTGTTTCCTACGCGTTGAAGCTCCAGCAGTTCTTCCAGCCTAAGATAATATAGGTCGGCAATGTTCTTTATCAGACCGGCATCAAGGAGCTGTTCCACCATCTTCGATCCTAACCCTTCAATGTCCATGGCATTACGAGAGGTGAAGTGAATTATTCCTTCCCTGACCTGAGCACCACAGGCCAAACCTCCCTGACAGCGAATCGCCGCTTCATTATCCGCCCGTTTTAAGTGCGCGCCACATTCAGGGCAGTACTGGGGAAACTTAAATTCACCCTCACTTCCTTTTCGCCTCTCAGGTAATACCTGTACTACTTCGGGAATTATATCCCCGGCTTTCCTCACTATTACCGCGTCACCAATGCGAATATCCTTATCACGAATAAAGTCTTCATTATGAAGGGTTGCCTTGGTAACGGTAGTGCCTGCCAATTGTACCGGCGCCAGTAAGGCAGTGGGTGTCACCACCCCGGTGCGGCCTATTCTCAGAAAAACATCCTGTACCATACTTTCCTTCTGTTCAGCAGGGAACTTGTAGGCAATTGCCCAACGTGGATTTTTAGCGGTACGCCCTATTGCTTCATGAAGCTCTAACTGATTAACCTTTACCACCAAACCATCAATATCATATGGAAGCTGCTCCCGCTTCTCTGTCCATTCCAGACAGTAACGGTAGACCTCTTCAATAGTGTGACAGAGTTTATGATGGGAATTAACAACAAAACCTAATTCCTGCAAGAGAGCAAGTGCCTGGTCATGGGTAGTCAGTTCTTCCCCGTCCACTGCTAAAATGTCGTAGACAAATACCTGCAGATTTCGCTGAGCAGCCACCTTGGGGTCCAGCTGCCTTAAGGACCCGGCGGCTGCATTACGGGGATTGGCGAATAACGCCTCATCTGCCTCCTGCCGCTTTTTGTTAAGCTTGATAAATGCCGGTCTGGGCATATATGCTTCGCCACGAACCAATAAGCGCTGCACCTGCCGTCGCAATTTCAGCGGTACAGACTGTATTGTCTTGATGTTGGCCGTAATATCTTCCCCTATTTCGCCATCGCCTCTGGTAGCACCGACAACTAATCTGCCATCATCATAAGTGAGGGCCACAGAGAGACCGTCAATTTTAAGCTCTACTATATACGTAACAGCTTCTCCGGCTAACTTCTCTACTCGCCGGTGCCATTGGTACAATTCCTCTTCCCCAAAGGCATTGTCTAAGCTAAGCAAAGGTATTGGATGATTTACCGTGGTAAATCCTTCCCTAGGAGCGCCCCCAACTCGCTGGGTGGGCGAATGCGGGTCCTGGGACTCGGGATGTTCTTCCTCTAATTGCTGCAGTTCCCTCAGTTTGTCATCATATTCTCGGTCCGTAATTGTCGGTTGGTCCAATACATAGTATTGGTAATTATGATCCTCCAACTCATCACGTAATTGCTTAATTTTATTTTCTATGCTTGCACTACTCAAAGTGACAACCCCTTTCATGCATTCGATACCTAGAAAAAGGCATCCCTTCCATTCACTTACTGACCTTACGTAGCGGTGCATAGGCCAGAGCCAGTACTTTAATGCCCTGGTCAGGAAAAGCAACCGTAACCTTGACATCACTGCCGCTGCCTACCACCTTTACCACCGAACCCTCACCAAACTTGACGTGGTAAACTTTATCACCCAGGTTGAATATCTGTCGGCCCTCACTGTCAGCTTCACTTTGTGTCACATTATTATTTGCCGCCGCAATCTTTGGAGCTGCATCGCCACCGAAAAACTGATGTGGTATTTCATTTAGAAACCGCGATGGGCTGTTATATTGGGTATTGCCATACATATGGCGTCTCCAGGCGTAGGTTAGGTAAAGCTGCTGCTGGGCCCGGGTCATACCCACATAGCAAATGCGTCTTTCTTCTTCCATCTGCTCCGCTTCAAGCAGCGACCGATTACTGGGAAACACTCCATCTTCCAGCCCAACTAAAAATACCACCGGAAACTCCAAACCCTTGGCAGTGTGTAAAGTCATCATGGGCACCTTATCCTCGCCCTCATAATTATCTATATCGCTCACCAAAGAAACCTCCGCTAAAAATCCTTCCAAGTCTTTTTCTTCGCTGTTACGGTCATATTCCTGGGTAACAGTGATAAATTCACGGATGTTCTCCCGCCGGGTCTGCCCTTCAGGGGTCTTGTCCTGTTCCATCTGTTCCCAATAGCCGCTTTCCTGAAGTATCGTTTCTACTAGTTGGGTAACGGGAAGCTTCACCTTGGCATCCATCAGCTTCTTTAGCAAAACGGCAAAACCATTTACGGCGTTTTGGGCTCGCCCCCCCAGATCAACAGTTTTAATGTCCGTCAATATCAACTGGGCCACAGACTGATTCTGGTTAGCTGCAGCTGCAGCTAACTTTTCCCAAGTAGCCTGCCCAACACCTCGCCGTGGTTCATTGATTGCCCGGGCCAGGCTGATATCATCCGCCGGGTTAGCCAGCACCCGCAGGTAAGCTAAAATATTTTTTATCTCTTTGCGATCATAAAATCGCACCCCCCCCAGTACCTCGTAAGGAATATTACCCTTAAGGAGCCAATCTTCTAAAGCCCTCGACTGCGCGTGTACCCGATAGAGGATGGCACAATCCCCCAATTTAAAACCCTCTTGGTGTAGACGAAAAATTTCTTCCGCCACAAACCGTGCTTCAGCCCGCTCGTCCTCACCCTGGTACTTGATGATTTTCCGGCCCTCTTCATTTTCTGTCCAAAGATTCTTAGGCTTCCGGCCCATATTTTGCTTAATAACTTCGTTCGCAGCCCCGAGAATATTGCGGGTGGACCGATAGTTTTGTTCCAAACGAATTACCTTTGCACTGCTATAATCATGTTCAAAATCAAGGATATTCTGGATATCCGCACCCCGCCAGCCGTAGATTGACTGGTCCGGGTCTCCCACAACACAGATATTTTCGTGTTGCTGAGCCAGGAGTTTAACCAGTATGTACTGGGCATGGTTTGTATCCTGATACTCATCTACTAAAATGTATTGAAACCGATTTTGATAATATGCAAGTACTTCCGGCTTACGGCTAAACATCAGTACAGTCTGCATAATTAAATCATCAAAATCCATGGCATTATACTTAAATAACTTTTCCTGGTATAAAGTATAAACCTTGGCCACCTGCTCATCAAAAAAGTCATCAGCCTTCTGCCTAAACTTCTCCGGAGTATATAGCTGGTTTTTGGCATTAGATATTTTAGCCGCTATTACTCGAGGAGTATAACGTTTTTCATCCAGCCCCAGTTCCTTGACACAGCTTCCAAGTAATGTCCGCTGATCCGCAGCATCATAGATGACAAAGTTTCGGCCATAAGGCAGGTGGTCCGTTTCCCGGCGTAAAATACGCACGCAAGCCGAATGGAAGGTACTGACCCACATACCGGACACCGGATAAGAGAGCAGTTTTTCCAAACGCTCTTTCATCTCATTTGCCGCCTTATTGGTAAAGGTGATTGCCAATATCCTCCCGGGGTCTACATCCATTTCGTCTAATAAATACGCAATACGGTGCGTGATAACCCGAGTCTTACCCGAACCAGCACCGGCAATTATCAAAAGCGGACCTGATACTGAGGTTACCGCTTCTTTTTGTTCAGTGTTTAAATGCTCTAATAAACGGCTCAAAACTTTTCCCCCTTATTTACTACTATTCCCCTATTATTTCGAAACAGTCACAATCGTTTCCTGCCGCTTAAAGAAGAAAAGCTGCTTCATTTCTTAAAATCCAGACGGGGCTAAATACCCCCACCCTCGTAAAGGGTCAAATTCTTAACTAAACCCTTATTACAACAGGAGCTCCGTTTACTTGACTAAGAAAAAGTATTCCCCGGAATGGGGAATACTTCACTTATTATAGTATCGGTTTTTCGGCCTTCCTACCTTCCCATAATCTGCTTGGACCAATATATCCCCCCGGTCCACAAGATACATTAAATATCTGTGCACCGTAGGATACGCCAAACAAACCCCATCAGTTATTTCCTCAATTGAGGCACCGTTACTGCAGGTCTTAAGATAATCCACAACCAGCTTCAATGTAGCTTTACTAATTCCCTTAACAGTATAAACATCATCATCTTCCACTTGTCCCTGGGTACTTTTAAGGATACTTAGATGCACCTTTAACCTGCTGATAAGATCAGGCGCCTTGATCGGCTTTAAAGCAAAATCGCTGGCCCCGGCATCGAGGAATGTATCGGCAACCTGCTGCCGTTCATCCACAGTTAAGACAATTATAGGCACCTCCGTGGATAATTTGCGCAGCGCCTTAACGGTAGCCAGTCCGTCTAATTCAGGCATATGGTAATCCACTAATACCAAATCCGGCCGTTCTTTTTTAAACAGCTTCAGGCCCATGTTGCCGTTAACCGCCTCACAAGTATTCCAACCGGAAAGAGAACATATCTCCTTAAGGGTATAGCGAATGTCTTCCTCGTCATCGATAATCAAAATCTTAGTCATGCCCATCACCCCTGCCATCGGGAATTGTAATCCGTACCACAGTGCCCTTATCCGGTTGACTGTCAATCTCTATACTACCGCCATGGTTCTCTACCACTTTACGAACAAATGTCAGCCCCAGACCGGATGAATTTCGCGAACTGTAGCCGGGCTGCCAAATCATATCAAGCTCTTTCTCCGACATGCCATCACCGTTATCCTTGATGCTGAATTCCACCCCACCGTTATTTCTTACCGCTAAGATATCCACTCTGCCGGCAACATTCTGACGGGTGGCCCTGACGGCATTATCAATCACGTTAACCAATGCCCTAGCCAATCGTACTTTATTAACGCTAATTTTAGGCATATCCTGCCCCACATCAAAGTGAAAGCGCTGCTCCAATTCTTCAGGGATAATCTGTGCCCGGACATAGTTTATCAATGAATGTATAGTAATGGGTTCCCGTACATCCTCATATAATATTTCCGAAATCATTCCATTCATGTTTTCGGCAGCTATTTCAATCCTACCGGCATATTCTGCCTGTTTATCATTGGCTGCGGTCATTTCTATCAATGAATTCAGCCCCCTGATAGTGGTTAGGGGCGTTTTTAAATCATGTACCAAGGCATGCATTTCTTGGAGTACCCTCGCTTCAGCAGCAGCCAGCTGTACCCGCTGCATTTGATTTTCCCTCTTTTTACGTTCATTAATCTGTTGAATTATTTTTTGATAATTGTCAATCAGTCCTGTAGTTACTATGGCGATAGTTATCAGCGGTAGAAAGAAGGCAACACTGACAAAGTTCAACGTACTCTCAGCATTTAAAAACTGTCCCGCCAACTTAATCCCTGTCGACAATTCCCCCGCTCCAAAGCCAACGGGCGTTAGCACCGGGGCAATAGCTAACCAATAAGAACCCAATAAAAGCTGACCAATGATAATCACCTTATGCCAAAATTTTAGCACTCCACGGCCCCATAGCAGAAATAGACCTGAAGCACCAAGAAAAACTGCCAGAGGCACACCCCATTCCCACTGCCCCTGCTCCAGCAAATACAGTAAAGTAAAGGTTAGAGAAATAATGCTCCCGGCTACCAGTATGGCCATTGGTTTCTGCTTGCTGTCTACGCCTTCAACAGCCCTAAAAGCACCTACATACACAGGCAGAGCACGCAGAGCATTAAGCCCCACCATGAAAGATGCAGCTATAATTAGACGTCCGCTGTCTCCCCTAGTGATGCTTTCATCTAGTTTGGTAAGTACCTGCCAATAGGGCTGCTCCAGGAAGCGCTGCAGCAGGATGGCAAACCCCGCAATCAAAATACCTTGAATTAGTTTGTCCCTATCCACCAATGTGGTCACAATAATCACGCCCCGCTAACGGAAAATAGAGTTTATCGGGGTTTTGGCCCTGTCAAAGTCCTTCACCACGGTAATGGGCACTCCCCCAGCGGCAGCTAACCTGCTAAAAAAATTATCATGGTTTGCATCGCCAATAATTAAATAGTAGTCTATGAATGGGGCAATGGCCTTGGCTATTTCATCCGTCCCCTGATACCGCCGCTGCCTGCTCATGCTTACTACCACAACCGCCATGCCCCTTTTTTGAGCATCAGCGGCCAAAGAAACCAGCCGTTCTTTTTCTTCCGGCAGAGTGACACCCAATCGGTCCATACCACGGTGGGACATTCCTAAGCTAATGATAATGCAGTCATAGCGGTCACTTAAGTCCTGACCTCGCACCTTACGCCAAAATCGGTTGCTAATATAAAGTTTTGAAGCCAGTTCGGAAATGATTAAACCTTCGGATCCCTGCCCCGCCGGGGTAATAATTGCCCTCTCGTGTGCAATTGGCTGGGGCAAATGCGGCATCAAAAAAGGCTTTTCGACAGATTTACCGCAACCGCTTATGAGCAGAGCCATAATAAGTAGTATCATAAAAGTAGTTTTTCTCATTTTTATCCCTCGCACTTGTACCACTTATTCGCCATTAAATCACTAAAGTCCTACAAATATTTATACCCAGCTTCCTTTTCTTTAACAAGGCACCTCGTAAAACACGAAAAGCGATTTCGTTGCCACCCATAATTTCCAGTCCTGAAAATACCCATTTTCATTTAATTGATGGTGCCGCACCAGCGGCATGGAAGTCTATACATTAAAAAAGCTAACGCCGGTGGTGTAAGACATCACCGGCGTTAACTTATTGGCGCACTTCTTATATTTTAAAGATTACATTCTCTCTTGGACTACTTTGATTGTTTTTTCCCTTAACGTCTCCGCCTCAGAGATAAGCATTTCCTTCTCTTTCACGGCCTTAGCAGTATAATCCTGGTCTTTTATACCAGGGAGATTAATATCCACACTTAACAATACACTTTTCAATGCTGCCTCACCTACATAGGCAGCTACCCCGACATCACTGATAGCGCCCTTATTGCCAATGGGGGAAAGTTTGTCAGCCAGTTTTAGTGCTTCCAGGCAGGTCTTAGCGATTTCCAATGGCGTATCCGTGGCATAAATATATGCCTTTTGCATTTCTGCAGAGCGAATTTTTTTCTCTTCATCGTTTCCCTTAGGCATTTTCAAGACCCGCATGAATTCGCCGAAGGCGGCAATGTCCTTGGTAACAAGTTCTTCAAGTTTTTCCAGCAATTGATAGGTTTCATCCTTGATTTCCTTAACCTCATCTTGAACGTCGGCGTACTTTTCTTTTCCCACTGTTAAATTACTAACCATAGCTACCATAGCTGTTCCGAGACTAGCCACCAGGGCGGAGACACTGCCGCCGCCTGGGGTTGGCGCATCTGATGCTGATTCGTCAATTAGCTTACGAAAGGTCCACTGATAAACTTCACTCATTTTTACCCCTCCCTTTTTATCCCTGCTGCTTTTTTATAGCTTTCAGCACATTCTTTAAAATCAGTGCGGTGGTCATCGAACCTACTCCGCCGGGAACAGGTGTAATCTTACCTGCCACTTCTTTAGCACTGTCAAAATCCACATCGCCGCAAAGGCCGCCGTCTTCAGCTTGATTAATTCCCGCATCAATCACAACAGCGCCGGGCTTAAGCATATCGCCGGTAATCATCTTGGCACGTCCCACTGCAGCAATAACTATGTCAGCTTGCTTGGTAAAACTTGCTAGATCTTTGGTTCTTGAATGGCAGACAGTCATGGTAGGGTTATGCTTGAGCAGCATGAAGAACAAAGGCTTGCCCACTGTTTCACCACGCCCGACAAGTACAGCATGTTTGCCCTGCAGCTCTACACCGCTTCTTAACAGTATCTCAACACAGGATTGAGGCGTAGCCGGGAAAAGACCTTCCTGTCCACTCATTATGTACCCACGGTTGATAGGATGCACACCGTCAACATCCTTATTGGGGTCAACTGCTTCCATAACCTTTTCTTTATCGATATGCTTCGGCAGGGGTAATTCTACCAAGATACCATGTACCGTTTCATCCCCGTTAAGGCGTTCTATTAGCTGCAATACATCCGCTTCAGGAGTGTCCGTCGGCAATGTGTGTAGTTCATAGGCCACCCCTAACTTATCGCTTACTTTACCCTTTGAGCGAGCGTAAGATATTGAAGCAGGGTCATCCCCAACCAAGACAACATCAAGTTTAGGGGTTATTCCCTGCTGTTTATACTGTTCAACCTCGGCTTTAACCTCTTCCTTAATTTCGTTAGCGATCGCTCTGCCATCAATAATTTCACCCATGCATAGTCACTCCTTATTATTTTTAAATATTTTGTTCCCTTTAACATATTCATGATACCAAATATTTACCAAAATGTCTTGACTTACCTGTTAATTTTCCCCGAAGAGGGACGGCCGCTGCTCAGATTTCCAGTTTTTGCAGGCGTTCCCACCATTGAGGCGCCTTTTTCTTGATGTTTAGTGGACTACCCCCTTCATTGGCAAAGGCATGATATGTTGCGGCCTCAGCCAGCAGAGAACCATCCTCTTTTCTGATAATCTGGTAGTGGAAGTCTAACCTAACCCCGGTAATCCTCACAATCGATGCTTTGACAATGACTTCATCATCATAGACTGCAGGAAATTTATAACGGCAGTTTGCCTCCACAACAGGCAGATAAATTCCGTCTTCTTCCATGGCCCTGTAGGTCATGCCGGTACCGCGCAGCAGCTCGGTTCTGGCCATTTCACACCATATCAGGTAATTGGTGTGATATACCACTCCCATTTGGTCCGTCTCTTGATAACGGACTCTTAATTCTACTGTCATAAGTCACCTCCCTTTTGGAACAAAAATCTGCAATGCTTTTGGCATACTCTTCACCGACAAAGGTAAGCTTGGCCCCAATTCCCCGTCTAAATCAGTATGCACAGTCTGGCTGCTTTCTATGGTTAATTCCTTTGTTTGGAAGAAGACCACATGCGGACTATTAAGATGCTGCCCGCGCAGGATGCGTAAAAAAAGCGGCAGCAGCTCAGCAAACGGGCACTCTTTAATTAACAAAACGTCCAACAGCCCGTCCTGAATAGATGCTTTTGGCGCCAGACGCTTAAAACCCCCGGCAGAAGTACTGTTTAGCACTAAAAAGAGCAGAAACTTGTCATCCCATCTGCCGTGTTGTGCCATAACTCGAAGAGGTATTGGGCGAAACTTGGGCAGGCTTTCCAAACCCTTGGCATAATAAGCTAAACGACCCAGCATATTCTTTAAGCGTGCCGGTGTATTATGCGGTACATCGGTCAATAATCCACCGCTGGCCACATTAAGAAAGTATCTATCGTTTATGTGCCCGGCATCAATATCCGTCAGGTTTTCTTGAAGAATAACCCGACAGCACTCGCCAATACCATCGGGAATACCTAGAAAAGTAGCTAAATCATTAACCGTCCCTACCGGAAGTATCCCTAAAGGTAAGTTTATATTATGCTTAAGCATCGCGTTTACCGTCTGATGCAGCGTTCCATCTCCACCGGCCGCAAAAATGGCATCAAACTTATCTTCGTCAGCCCCAGTAAACATCGCTTCCACAGGTACATCCGGCAGCGTACGCAAAAGCGACAGCTGCCAACCACCTGTCTGAAATTCTCTTATGACATTATCCAAATTACGAGCAAAGCTGCCCTCCCCGGAAACAGGATTGTACACCAACTTGGCATATTTCTTCCCCACAACTCTCCTACCCCCCTGAATGAACAACTAACCGCCTTAATAAAAAAAACCCTACAAAGAATGTTATACCCGGACAAGGAATTTTCCTTCTTTAAGTACAAAAAACACGCTGTTTCATACAGCGTGCTCAACCACAAGTCTTAAATTGGAAATTCTCTCTCTGATGTTTTAAAAATACCTTCATTATTCTTTCAGGCGTGGATCTAAAGCATCCCTAAGTCCATCACCTAACAGGTTAAAGCCCAACACTACCAAAAGAATAGCCAATCCCGGAAACATCACAGTCCACGGAGCGGTCTGCAACGAATCTTTTCCCTGATTGAGCATCAGGCCCCATTCCGGCTTAGGCGGTTTTGCTCCTAAACCCAAAAAGCTTAGGCCGGCAGCGTCTAGGATTGCAGTCCCTACGCCCAGTGTGGCCTGCACAATTATAGGCGCAATACAATTGGGCAGTACGTGCCGCCAAATTATCCGCCCATCAGAACACCCGGCTGCTCTAGCTGCTTCCACATACTCTTGTTCCTTCACTGACAAAACAGCACCTCTGACCACCCTGGCATAAATAGGTATGCCTACAATACCAATAGCAATCATTGCATTGACCAGACTAGGCCCAAGCACTGCGGTAATGGCGATTGCCAACAAAATATATGGGAAAGCCATCATCATGTCTATAAAGCGCATTACCAACATATCTAAAACACCGCCATAATAACCGGAAACAGCCCCCAAAAAAGTACCTATTACCAGAGAAATACCCACAGTAATCATTCCTACTTGAATAGAAATGCGTGAACCGAAAATAACTCTGCTGAGAATATCCCTTCCTTGAGCATCAGTACCCAGCCAGTTTGCCCCCGATGGTGCTTGCAGCCGCTGTACCAGTTCGCCCTTTTCCGGATTATACGGCGCAATGGCAGGCGCAAAAAGTGCTGCTAAAATCAATACCAAAACGATAATCAACCCTACCACGGCGGACTTCTGTCGGAGGAGCCGAGCAAAAGCGTCTCCCCAAATGCCTCGGGACTGACGTTCTTCAAGTTCTACTTCCTTTGCTGCTAATTGAGTGCTCATCATATCCCTCCCTAATCGAAGCGTATCCTGGGGTCGACTAACGTGTATAACACGTCCACCAGTAGGTTAACAATCACAAATACTGTCGCTATCAGCAAGATTCCTCCCTGTACGATGGGGAAGTCCCGTGCGCCAATAGCCAAGAAAATCCAACGCCCAATCCCCGGCCAGGAGAAAATCCATTCAGTCATTACCGCACCACCGAGGAGATAGCCGAATTGAAGCCCTATTACCGTCAGTACAGGTAAAAATGCATTTTTCAGGGCATGCCTTAGAATGATTATTTTTTCAGCCAAACCTTTGGCTCGGGCAGTACGGATATAATCCTGCCGCATAACTTCCAGCATACTGGATCTGGTCATCCTGGCGATCATAGCCATGGGAATAGTACCTAATGCCACAGCCGGCATTACCAAGTGCAGCAGAGCGTCTTTAAAAGCTACCCAGTTACCAGTAATGATAGCGTCCAGTACATAAAAATTCGTGACCCGTTCCAAGGTAATGGCTACGTCCAACCGCCCTGACGGCGGCAGTATCTTCAATTGCACTCCAAATAAATAAATCATCATCAATCCTAGCCAAAATATGGGCATGGAAACGCCTACCAACGCCGTTCCCATGGAAATATGGTCGAAAATAGAATTGGGTTTTACGGCGGAAATGATACCCGCTCCCATACCCACCACTACAGCAACAAACATGGCCGCCATAGTTAATTCTATAGTAGCGGGAAAACGTACTCCCATCTCCCATAGCACTGAGCTATTGGAATGTATAGAACGCCCGAAGTCACCATGTAATATTCGCCCCATGAATCGACCGTACTGAACATAAATAGGATCATTTAACCCTAATGCTTCTTCCAGGTGTGCGATTTGCTCCGGCGTTGCTCGTTCGCCCAACATAGCTACAGCCGGGTTGCCGGGGATAAGATGAATTAATAAAAAGGCCAGGATAGACACACCCACCAGTACGGGGATAATCATAACCAGTCTTCTGATAATGTATTTAATCATTTACTGTCACCTCAAGTTTAAGGGGCTAGTCATTTAGAAAAACTTGGCTTGCGCCATGCCTTTGACGCAGCCGGAAGGCTACTTGCACTTATACAGTCAGAAAGTTATACTTTCTGACGTAGATAAATAAAGGGCAGCGCAGTATCTCAAACACTGCCCTTTACAACTAGTAACTATTCCTTATTAATTCTTATCAACAGTAACAAGACTCTCTACACCGGTAGGATGAGGTACATAACCGGAAACACCTTTTTTGGCCGCGATAGGCGGTGTTGAGTGGCTCATGGGAACCCATGGAGCGTCATCGTGAATGATCTCTTGTGCCTGCTTATAGAGATCAGCACGTACTTCCTGATCCATTTCCTGCTGAGCTTTAATTAACAGATCATGGACTTCGTCGTTCTTATAAAAAGCAATATTTCCTGCACTGCCTTTTACAGCATTGTCTTTGTCTAACAGGACATACAGGAAGTTATCCGGGTCACCGTTATCACCTGTCCAACCCAGCATAGCCATATCATGTTCGCCACTCTCGGTCTTTTTGAGGTAGGTAGTCCAGTCGTGGCTCACGATTTCTGCATCAATACCCACTTCTATCAGGTCTGCCTGCATAGCCTCAGCAATTTTCTGGGGCTGCGGGAAGTAAGGGCGCGGCACAGGCATAGCCCAAAGGGTTGTCTTGAAACCGTTTGGATATCCTGCTTCAGCTAATAAAGCTTTTGCCTGCTCGGCATTATATTCATAGTCTTCAACTGCATCATTGTAGCCCCACAGAGAAGGCGGCAGTGGGTTTTTAGCCGGTTTAGCCAGCCCGGCAAAGAAGGCATCAATAATGGGCTTCTTGTTGATAGCCATATTTACTGCCCGGCGTACTTTCACATCATCAAAGGGTTCTTTCTCTACATTCATAGCCAAGTAGCCAACATTCATACTTGGTCTCAGTATCAACTGAAATTGGTCATCGCTCTTAATAGTTGCTACATCATCAGGTGTAATTCCGTCCATTATATCAATGCTTCCTGCCTGTAATTCCATCAAACGAGCGGAGTTATCCGGGATAGAACGGAAAACAAGCTTGTCAACCTTAGCTGAATCTCCCCAATAACCATCAAATTTCTTCAGTACAATCTTACTATCGGGTACCCATTCAACGAATTCAAACGGACCGGTACCTACCGGATTTTTGAAGTAATCTTCGCCGAATTCTTTAACGGCCTCAGGGCTGGCAATACCAAACGGGAACATAGCCACATTAGCCAAGAAAGTAGCCATGGGCTTGTTCAGAGTAAACTCAACAGTATATTGGTCTGTTGCTTTTACTGATTCAACAACCCCGGGATAACCGCCAAACATATATCCCCAATATTCAAATTCTCCACCGATATGATACTCGTGACCTTCATTCATCCAACGTTCAAAATTAAATACTACGTCCTCGGCATCGAAATCAGTGCCGTCGTGGAATTTAACGCCTTCACGCAGGAAGAAGCTCCAAGTCTTACCGTCTTCGGAAACTTTCCAATCTTTTGCTAACGCAGGAATAACTTCAGTGCTGTCCTGCTTATAAGCAACCAGACCTTCATACATATTGATAGTTACCTTTGCCGACTCACCGTCAGTAACATTAGACGGATCAAGTCCGGAAGCATCTCCACCGCGACCCCATACCAATACCTTTTCTTTGGCAGCTTGCGGTTGGTCGTTTCCTGCTTGGTCTTGGTCAGGAGCGGCACCATTGCCACCACAACCGGCAACCGCTAGACTCATGGCCAGCAGCAGCGCTAGTAAAAGAATAAGCTTGCTATTAATTTTTTTCATTTCTAAAAACCTCCTTATATTTTCTTTGGTCAAACTTCCCTAATTATACCGACTGGTGCACCACCTCCTTGGGAACCAATAGTTAGGCACTTTTAACTGCACTGGTCAAATGACAGGCCGAAAAATGTCCATTCTCGCAATCTCTTAGCACAGGTATCTCTTGACGGCATTTTTCCTTAGCATGACAGCACCGGTTATGAAAATGGCACCCCCTAGGCGGGTTGCCCGGACTGGGTACATCGCCGCTTAAAATGATACGCTCCTTCTTGTGCTTAGGATCAGGTACAGGAATTGCTGATAGTAATGCTTGCGTATACGGGTGCATGGGCATTTTATAGAGTTTCTCCCATTCCGCCAGCTCAACTATTCTACCTAAATACATCACTGCCACACGATCACTGATGTGTTTCACAACACTTAAATCGTGAGCGATAAAGATAAAAGTCAAGCCGAATTCCTTTTGCAAATCTTCCATCAGATTAATAACCTGCGCCTGAATCGATACATCAAGCGCGGAGACAGGTTCGTCAAAAATAATCATACGGGGATTAACAGCCAGAGCTCTAGCAATACCAATCCTTTGACGCTGCCCGCCGCTGAACTCGTGAGGATATCGACGAGCATGGTACCCTGCTAACCCCACCACGTCTAATAATTCATGAATCTTTTTGCTGCGGCTTTTCTTGTTACCAAGTCCATGTACCAGCATCGGTTCGGAAATAATCTCTTCAACGGTCATTCGCGGGTTTAACGATGCATAAGGATCTTGGAATACCATTTGTATTTCCCGGCGAATGGGTCGAAGTTCTTTTGCATTCAAATGAGTAATGTCTTTACCTTGAAAAATAATTTTTCCCGCAGTCGGCTCAAGCAGCCGAAGAATGGTACGGCCGGTGGTAGACTTGCCGCAGCCACTTTCTCCTACCAACCCTAGTGTTTCCCCTTCCCTGACAGTAAAAGAAACACCGTCAACGGCTTTTATTGCTCCTACCTGCCGAGACACAATACCGGCGTGAATGGGAAAGTATTTTTTTAAATAATGAACTTCCAAGATATTTCCTGCCATGATAACACTCCTTGAAATGCGTGTTCTATAAGCTCTTAAAATAAGTGTTCGAATAACCTTTAATCTTATAAACAGTGACAACTAACCCAATGACCCGGTTCCACCTCTTTTACCCGGGGCTCAGATTTAAGACAAATCTCCTCCGCCCGATCACACCTCGGTGCGAAGTTACAGCCATCGGGCAGGGAACTTAAGTTAGGTGGGTTTCCTTCAATAGGCCTTAACCTTTCCCTTTGTTCTTCACCCAACTTCGGTAAAGAATGTAATAATCCCAAAGTATATGGATGCCTAGGCTTTTCAAAGATACTTTCCACATCCGCTTTCTCTACCGGATTACCGGCGTACATTACCAGCACTTGGTGACAGCTTTCCGCTACTACACCTAAGTCGTGGGTAATCAGCAAAATTGAAGTACCTAAATCCGACTGCAGCTTTTGCATCAGTTCCAATATCTGCGCCTGGATGGTAACATCCAGAGCCGTTGTCGGTTCATCAGCGATTAGCAGTTCGGGATTGCAGGCCAAGGCCATAGCAATCATAGCGCGCTGTCGCATACCGCCGCTAAATTGGTGTGGGTAGTCATCCACCCGTTGGCTTGGTTCCGGTATCCCCACTAGGCCTAACGCCTCAATAGCCTTTTTCCGGGCCTTTTTCTTAGTAACCTTTTGATGATAGGTCACGGCCTCGATAATCTGTTGACCCACTGTCATCACAGGGTTTAAGGAAGTCATCGGGTCTTGGAAAATCATTGATATTTCATTTCCTCGAATTTTCCGCATCTGTTTCTCTGTCTTTTTTAGCAAATCCTCCCCTTTAAACAGCACTTCCCCGTCAACAATCTTACCCGGAGGCTGCGGGATTAACCTTAATAAAGACATTACCGTAATTGTCTTGCCCGAACCGGATTCCCCAACAATACCAAGGGTCTGACCTTTTTCCACATCGAAGTCTACTCCGTCTACAGCCTTGACTACGCCCTCTTTCGTAAAGAAATGCGTTTTTAAGTTCTTAACCTGCAGTAATTTTTCTGCCAAAACCAAACCCTCCAGGGAAAAAATATAATATTCTGTGAAATATGCCGTGTGAAACATTCTCTCATCGATACAAATTACCCACATAACTTGGGGTATTCCCCTAAGGTTACGACAACCATACCTTGCTCACCTATTTATTCTCTTTTTTATCTGAAATTTATCTAAAAAAACAATTTGCCGGCTTAAAAAAGGTCAAAAAAAATTCCCTTGCGGGAATGATTAAAGTGCTTATTTCTTTTTACCTTGATAATCCACATCGATATCTGCCAGTCTTTTCAAGTTCGGGACAAAATCTTGGTCTTTTTCAGTGAGCAATGTCTTTTGCCGGTCATGTTTCGGCTTTAATTCTTTCGCGGTTTCCATATCATGCTTTTTGTCCAGAGGACGGTTATCGGGCCCGAAGATCTTCACTTCTTGGTCTTTGCCGCTTTTATCTTGACGGCTGCCGCTAGATTCCTCATGGAGTTTGCTGGGAAAACTTTCTGCAGTATCCCGCAGACTTTTGTTGGATTTTTCCGTCATATTTGCACCTCCGTATTATTAGTATTAAATTTACGGAGATTTATATGCGCTTTGGCTTTCCCATAATTTTTTTACCTTCTTGAAGCCAATTCTTGTTGTATGCTGCTCAATTTAACCTTTTTTTCTTCGAGCAGAACAAGCAAATGATAGATCAAGTCCGATGTTTCGTAAATAATTTCGTCATTGTTCGGGTTCTTAGCGGCTATAATGACTTCTGCCGTTTCCTCACCGACTTTTTTTAAAATTTTGTCAAGCCCTTTATCAAATAAATACGTCGTATAAGAACCTTCCGGCCGTTCTTTTTTACGCTGCTTAATTACTGCCGCCAGTTCATCCAGTATTCCACCGCCTGCTGATTGCTCATCACCATCAATAGTGCGGTAAAAGCAGCTCATCTTACCAGTATGACACGCAGGTCCCCGGGGCACCACCTGCAACAGCAGCGTATCCCCATCACAATCATAAAATATTTCTTTCACTTCCTGGGTATTTCCTGAGGTTTCCCCCTTATGCCACAGACTGCGGCGACTGCGACTGTAAAAGTGAGCCTCGCCTTTATTGATAGTAAGTTTTAATGCCTCCCGATTCATATATGCTACCATCAGTACCTGTCCGGAATTAAAATCTTGGACAACTGCCGGAATTAAACCCTGATCGTCAAATTTAAGAAGATTGTCAGTTTCTCGAGATATGGCCGTCTTTGTCATATCCTTACCGCCACTCCTTCCCGCCGAAGATATTCCTTGGCCTCATTGATAGAGTATTGTTTAAAATGAAAGATGGACGCAGCCAGGACGGCATCTGCCTTCCCTTTTAATGCTCCCTCTGCTAAATGTTCTAAATTACCGGCACCACCGGAAGCAATCACCGGAATAGCCACCGCTTCACTGACCGCCCGGGTCAATGCTAGATCATAGCCGTCCTTGGTACCATCCCGATCCATACTGGTAAGCAGTATCTCTCCCGCGCCTAATTCCTCCACCTGCTTCACCCAGGTCAATACATCCTTCCCCGTGGATGTCCTACCGCCATGAACGTATACTTCCCACTGCCCCGGGCCCGTCTGGCGTGCATCTATCGCTACCACTGTACATTGACTGCCGAAACGCCGGGCACTTTGAAATACCAATTCAGGGTTTTGCACCGCTGCGGTGTTAAGTGATATTTTATCGGCTCCCGCCGCCAGCATCCTGCGAATATCCTCCAGCGAACGCAAACCACCGCCCACTGTAAAAGGAATAAATACCTCTTCGGCGGTACGCCGGGCCACATCAAGCATGATATCTCTTTTTTCATGAGACGCGGTTATATCTAAGAAAATAAGTTCATCAGCGCCGGCCTTATCGTATAAACTGGCAAGTTCCACCGGGTCACCGGCATCTCTCAGGTTTATAAAATTAGTCCCCTTTACCACTCTACCCCCGTCTACATCCAGACAAGGTATAATACGTTTGCAAAGCACCCTTATCCCTCCGCTTCCGCCAGCGCTTCCGGCAAAGTTATCGCCCCGCTGTAAAGAGCTTTACCCAGAATAACACCTTCAATATCCACGCCGGTGTTTTTTAGATTTTTGATATCAGCGGCTGAGGCAACTCCCCCTGAAGCAATCACTTTTAAGCCTGTTTTCTGCGCTAGGTCAGCGGTGGCCTTTACGTCAACACCGGACAAAGTCCCATCCAAGCTGGTATTGGTATAAACCACCCTGGTGATGCCTTTCTTTTGGATTTCATGAGCCAAAGTTAATGCTTCCTTCTCCACAGTAGTGGCCCATCCTTCCACCGCAACCAGCCCATCTTTACTATCAATACCCACTACGATTCTTTCGCTGCCGAATTGACGACACGCATCCGCAACCATGTCAGGGTTATTAATGGCCGCAGTACCAAAGATCACCCGGTCAACTCCCAGCTTTAGCAGCCGTTCCACGGTTGACAGCGTTCGAATACCGCCGCCCAATTGTACGGGGATGTTTATCGCTTCAATAATTCTTTGAACAGTTTCCATGTTTTTTGGTTCGCCGGCAAAAGCGCCATCCAAATCTACCAGGTGAAGGTATTTAGCCCCTTGTTCCTGCCAGGTCAATGCCACTTCAGCAGGATCGTGGGAATATGTAGTTTCCTGGTCCAGTTTCCCTTGAAATAATCGAACACAGCGGCCTTCCCGTAAATCAATCGCCGGTATCACTAACATTGATTCACCATCTCCCCAAAATTCTTTAATATTTGTAAACCCAGGTTGCTGCTCTTTTCCGGATGAAACTGGATGCCCATGAGATTGTCCCGCCCAACCAGCGCGGGGAATTCAAAACCATAATCACTGGCAGCTATAATCACATCATCGTCTTCCGGTTGAACATAATAGGAATGTACAAAGTAAAAATAATCACCGTCGTTAACACCTTTTAGCATCGGTTCTTCCTTACGAATAACCAATTGATTCCAGCCCATATGCGGCACCTTTAACCCTGGGGGCAGTCGTTTGACAGTACCGGGCAGCAAGTTCAAACCCTGATGCAAACCATTTTCCTCGCTTGTGCTAAAAAGAAGCTGCATGCCCAGGCAAATCCCCAAGAACGGGGTGCCCTTAGCTACCACTTCTCTGATAATAGGTATAAGCCCGGTCCTGGTAAGGTTAGCCATCGCATCCTCAAAGGCACCAACACCCGGTAATATTACTGCCGGTGCCGTGGAAATTATCTTTTCATTGCTGGTGACTTCCCCCGCTAGTCCAACGCTTTCCAACGCTTTTTGCACACTGCGCAAGTTACCCATGCCATAATCAATTATAGCCAATGTCTTCACGCTAAAGCACCCCTTTGGATGAAGGTATCCCACCTTCTCTTGGGTCCGCAGCCACTGCTTCAGCAAGAGCACGAGCACAGGCCTTAAACATCGCTTCAACCTTATGATGATTGTTGCCGCCATAACAAAGCTTTAGATGTAAGGTTAACCGCGCTTCCTGGGTAAATGCACGAAAGAATTCCGATACAAGCTCTAGATCAAATTCGCCCAATCTGCTGCCGGTAAGTAAGGCATCATAAAGAAAATAGGCCCGTCCACTGATATCCGCTACTGCCCGGGCTAAAGATTCATCCATAGGCACAAACGCACTGCCGAAACGATAAATACCTCTCTTGTCTCCTAATGCCTCGAAAAATGCTTGGCCCAAACAAAGACCCACATCCTCCACTGTATGGTGCCCATCCACTTCTAAATCGCCGTGTACGTTTAAATCCACATCGAACTTACTGTGTCTGCACCATGCGGTCAGCATATGGTCGAAAAAACCAATACCGCTGGTTCCCCGGAAATTTCCCATTCCATCCAATATTAATGTCAGGGTTATATCGGTCTCTGCGGTTTTACGCTTGATTACAGCGGTACGCATCTAATCTTCCTCCAAACGCGCCTGTACCGCTCGGGCATGTGCATCTAAACCTTCCACCCGAGCCAGGCTAATAATATTCTCCGCCTCTTTGACAAGGTCTTTCTTTGAAAAAGAAATAACACTGCTCTTTTTGATAAAAGTATCAACATTTAAAGGGGAATAAAATCTTGCTGTGCCTCCCGTAGGCAATACATGATTAGGACCGGCCACATAATCGCCCACCGGTTCCGGTGAATATGGCCCTAAAAACACCGCCCCGGCATGGCGAACTCTGCCAAGCATCTTCATTGGATTAACTACAAGAAGTTCTAGGTGTTCCGGCGCAATAGCATTTACCAGCTGCCAAATATTTTCCCAATCATTTTCAACAAAAATCACACCATGGTTATCAATGGACTGACGGGCAATATCCTGTCGTGAAAGTCTCTTCAGCTGCCGCTCTATTTCTTCTCGAACCGCCGCCGCTAAAATAGCACTATCAGTAACCATTAAAGGTCTCGCTAATACATCGTGCTCTGCCTGAGAAAGTAAATCTGCAGCAGCAAAGCGAGCATTAGCATTACCGTCAGCCACCACCAATATTTCACTGGGCCCTGCCAGCATGTCGATACCCACCTGACCATAAACCTGCTTTTTGGCTAAAGTAACATAAGCATTTCCGGGGCCGGTAATTTTGTCCACCGGTTTTATGCTTCTGGTCCCGTATGCCAAAGCCGCTATAGCATGAGCACCACCAACACGGTAAATTTCTGTGATCCCTACTTCAGCAGCAGCCACCAAAGTTGGAGCCGGAACATTACCATCCCTATCCGGTGGAGTAACCATGGCAATTTCTTTGACACCCGCTACCCGGGCGGGAATTGCATTCATCAGCACCGAGGAAGGATAAGTCGCTGTACCTCCGGGCACATATATTCCTACCCGGTCAATAGGGCGGATTAATTGACCTAGGGACGGGCCTGATTCTTCGGTTGAAAACCAGGTTTTCCTCTCCTGCTTACGATGAAAACGATAGATGTTTTCCTTAGCCTGCTGTAAAGCTCGCCGAAAGGAGTCATCGACCATTTGATATGCCTGATTGATTTCCTCCGCCTGTACCCTCAATGGCCGAGCAGATGGTACTCCATCAAATCTCTGCCTTAATTCCAGCAGTCCATCTTCTCCTTCTTCACGAACTTTATTTATAATGGAACGAACAGCTCTTTCCACTTCAACTAAACCTGTTTGTGAAGATTGAATATACTTATTAAAGTCACTGGAATTGGTAACAATTTTAATCATTTACTACACCTCTCTTTTCAAGCACTCGGCGTAGTTCTTCCATAATATCTTTTACCCGTTGATACTGCATCCGATAGCTGACCCTATTGGCAATCAGCCGTGCTGTGGCGTAAAAGATATCTCCTACCGCTGCCAACTGGTTTTCCTTTAAAGTGCGCCCGGTAGAAACAATATCAACAATGGCATCTGCCAAGCCAACTCTGGGCGCCAATTCAATATTCCCATGGAGCTTAATGACCTCTACCTGTAGGCCCTGGCGGTGAAAATATTGTTGAGCCACATTGGGAAATTTACTTGCCACTCTGCCGTGATTTAGTGAGCTCAGGTCAAAATTACCTTGGGCATCTAATTTTTCCTCCGGTACGGCAACTACAAATTTGCAGCCGCCAAAGCGCAAATCCACAAGTTCAAATACATTGGCACCCGCCTCTACCAAAGTATCCTTTCCCACAATACCCATATCGGCAGCACCGTAATCCACATATACGGGGATATCCGTCGGTCTAGAGATAATGAAGCGAATGCGCTGGTCCGGGAATTCCCAAAGCAATTTGCGGGAATCCAACTTGATATCATTGGTAGGTAGCCCGGTATCGTTTGTCAATGCCAATGCTTCTTCACCCAGCTTACCCTTAGGCAGGGCGACTGTCAGCCAATTTTCCTTCACTATTCCCCACCCCCGTATATCAAAGTTAAGCCCTTTTCTTTGGCCATTGTTTCAGCTTCCTTCCTGGACAGTTCCTCAAATGCAGTTACCACTCTTTTCCCTTCCGCCCGCAGTTCCCGAGCCCGGGTCAACACTTGGGGGTATGGCGCCACCAGCAAGTAGCCAGCGACCTCTTTGGTGTCATTATTGTTTAATGCTAGCATTATTCTTTCTAAACCCAACGCAAAACCGGTAGCGGCAGCTGGATGACCAAAGTTACCCAACAGATTGTCGTAACGACCACCGCCGCATACCGGAAAACCTAACTGGGGTACATAACCTTCAAAAACTATCCCAGTGTAGTAATCAAAATCACGGAAAATACCTAAGTCAAAAAATATCTTATCGGCAAAACCTTGATACTCCAACAGGCGAAATACTTCTACCAGTTCCGTTAAGGCATTGTGCGCCGTTTCCTCTTCAATCAGCTCCAATAATCTTTCCATATCTTTTAGGCCGCCTTGAGACATGGTCACCTCAAGCAGCACATCTCGTTGGCGACCTGGAATGTTATGACCCTTTAGCAGAGACTCCAACTCCACCATATCTTTCCTGGCCATGGCCTGTCGCACACTAGCTGCAGCTTCAGGATTTAGCTGACCCAATAATGCTTTCGTTACTTCCACCTGACCGATGCCTATGCGAAAATTATCCAGCTGCATCGCCTCCAGCGCAGAAATTGCCAAGCTCAATACCTCAACATCAGCCTTTGCACCTGTTGCGCCGATTAGTTCCACCCCTGCTTGGAAAAATTCCCGCTGCCTGCCGGCATGGGTTTTCTCGTAGCGAAAGACATTTGCTGTATAAAACAATCTTAGAGGCTGCAGGTAATCGGTCATTCTGCCCGATACCAGCCGGGCAATCGGCGTTGTCATATCCGGGCGCAAAACAAGGATTTTGCCCTCGCGGTCAATGAATTTATATAACAGATCTTCATCAAGACCTTCACCCTGGGTGGTTAGCGCCTGATAATATTCAAAGGTGGGCGTAACCACCTCATCATAACCCCAATAAGAAAAAATGTGCGCTAGCTTCTCTTCTGTCTCCCTTTTCCAGCGTGATTGCCGAGGCAGCAAATCCTTCACCCCAGGCGGTATTCTAAAAACAGACACTGGTTTCACCTCTTTTACTTTAATACGTTAATGCGTTACCGTAATATTAACATAAAGTGTATTGTTGGTCAATAAGTTTTTAAAAATGGAAAAACCCTCGCCACCAGTTTCTCTGGGCGGGGCTTCTTAAACTTTATTTTTCCCGTTCCCGACCATCCATACGGTCTAAGACTATTTTGTAACCGTCCGCTCCGTAGTTAAGGCTTCGCTTCACTCTGCTGATGGTAGCCGTGCTGGCACCGGTTTGCTCTGCGATATCGGTATAAGTTCGGTTACCCTGCAGCATCTTTGCCACTGCTAACCGCTGGGCAATAGCTTTTAATTCGGCGATAGTGCAGATATCCTCAAAAAAGCGGTAGCAGTCTTCTTCAGTTTTTAATGTAAGAATAGCTCGAAAAAGCTCGTCTACAAATGGGTCTTTCAGCTTGCTATCATATGCCATATTATCCCACCTCCACTCATAAGCAATTTCGCCATATATCTAAACAATCCTTTTTTTGCGGCCTGATAATCCCTCCGGCTGCAGGCGGGTTTAAAAAATCCTTGACCAAACATTTAGCGTTATGTTAGTATTATTGCAAATCAATCGAATATTACTCTTATCCAGAGCAGGTGGAGGGACTGGCCCGATGAAACCCGGCAACCGGCCTTATTTTTTAGGTAGCGGTGCCAATTCCTGTAGATGTACGCATCTTACAGATGAGAGTCTAGGCCTTATTCTCTCTGTCTGTGCGTGGAGAGAATTTTTTATTGCAGAAAGGAACCTGCTATTATGATTACACTTAAGAACATCCATAAAGTCTTTGACACCGGGAAAGCCAAAATTGAGGCATTAAAAGGTGTCGACCTCACTATAGATGCCGGTGAAGTATACGGCATTATCGGTCTCAGCGGCGCCGGTAAGAGTACCTTGGTTCGCTGCATCAATATGCTGGAACAACCTACCACCGGAGAGGTCATTGTAGACGAGCAGGATTTCACTAAACTAGACGCTAAAGAACTGCGTATGGCCCGTCGAAAAATCGGTATGATTTTTCAACACTTTAACTTGCTCTGGTCCAGGACGGTGTATGGTAACATCGCTTTCCCGCTGGAAATAGCCGGTGTACCCAATGACAAGATTAGACCTAAAGTTCTGGAACTGCTGCGTTTAGTCGCTCTTGAAGATAAGGTAGACAGCTATCCCGCCCAACTGAGCGGCGGTCAAAAACAGCGGGTAGGAATAGCCCGGGCTCTAGCAAATGACCCCACGGTGCTGCTGTGTGATGAAGCCACCTCTGCCTTGGATCCGGATACCACCGCTGCCATTCTTCGGCTGTTGCAGGACATTAATCAGAAATTAAACCTTACTATCGTTGTCATCACCCACGAGATGCATGTAATTAAGCAAATCTGCGACCGGGTGGCGGTGATCGATGATGGCAAGGTGATAGAGGAAGGCCCGGTCATTGATATTTTTACCAATCCCGTTTCGGCTGTTACTAGGCGTTTCATCAACAGTGTCGTCAAAACAGAGGTACCTCAAGTTATCAAAGACCGCCAAATAGAACTACAATCTTCCGGCGACCCAGCAAAAATAATACGTATCTCCTTTATCGGTCAGGCGGCGGGAGAGCCGGTAATTTCCCAGCTCGTTAAAGACTTTCACGTTAGAGCAAACGTCCTTTATGGTAATATTGACCACATTAAAGAAACCATTTACGGAACTCTGACCCTTGAATTAACGGGGGAAAGCGAAGCTTTGGAACAGGCCCTTAGCTTTCTCCAGCAGCAAAACTTACAAACCGAGGTGCTGCATCATGTTTAGCGGAGAAGAACTACAACAAACAATCAAGCTGCTTTCTGAGGGACTCCTGGACACCACTTACATGGTGGGCCTGTCGGTATTTTTGTCCCACTTTCTTGGTATTCCTTTGGGCATAATTCTGGTTACCACCGAAGAGGGGCATGTCTGGGAAAATCACCTAATCAACATGGTGCTTGGGGCGATAGTGAATGCCACCCGTTCGATACCTTTTATCATTTTATTGGTGTTTATTATGCCTTTTACCGATAAAGTAGCGGGAACCACCATTGGCCCTACAGCAGCTGCAGTACCGCTGACAGTGGGGGCCATCCCGTTTGTAGCGCGGATGGTAGAAACAGCCTTTAAGGAAATTGAATGGGGAATTATTGAAGCGGCGCTGGCTATGGGCGCTAGTCCCGGGCAGATAGTACGCAAGGTACTGATACGTGAAGCGCTTCCCTCCATAATTCTAGGCGCGGCTATTACTACCATCACCTTGGTCAGTTTCTCAGCTATGGCCGGTGTTGTGGGGGGAGGTGGTCTGGGCGACTTGGCCGTTCGCTACGGATACTATCGGTACGAAAAGCCACTGATGTTTATCATAGTCGTACTGTTAATCATCATCGTTCAATTAATACAAATGACGGGAGATGTTGTCTCAGCCCGGCTCAACAAAAAATAAGGAGGAATTTTTAAAATGCAAATTAAAAAAGTACTTATCTTATTGTTAGTTTTAGGCTTGACTACAGGTCTTGCCGTCGGTTGTGGCGGACAGGACAACGAAAAAACTCCAGGAGAGGACCAGCAGGGCGCTGCCAAAGAAGAAGTGACAAAATTACTAGTAGGCGCCACCCCTGTACCCCATGCGGAAATACTTCAGGAAGCTAAAAAACTGCTGGTAGATAAGGGTATCGAGCTGGAAATCATTGAATTCACCGATTATGTCACGCCCAACAAGGCTTTGGCCAACGGAGACCTGGATGCAAACTACTTCCAGCATGTACCATACCTGGATGATTTCAAGGAGAAGAATAATTTAGACCTGACACATACCGTAGCAGTGCATTTTGAACCCATGGGAATATATTCGCAAAGCATTGATAGCCTTGACAACTTGAAAGACGGTGATAAGGTGGCAGTACCCAATGACCCCACTAATGAAGCTAGGGCATTACTATTGCTGCAGGATAACGGCCTCATTACCCTGAAAGAAGGCGTCGGGATGGAAGCGACCAAACAAGATATCGAGAGTAAGAAAATAGATGTGGAGATAGTCGAACTGGAAGCGGCACAAATCCCCCGTTCCTTAGGCGATGTAGGTGCTGCAGTGATTAACGGTAACTACGCCATTGATGCCGGCCTTAACCCCGCCACTGATGCCATTACCGCTGAAACCAAAGATTCTCTCGCAGCCCAGACCTATGGTAACGTGGTAGCGATTCGTACCGGTGAAGAAAACCGGGAAGAAATCAAAGCATTAGATGAAGTGCTCACTTCACCGGAAATTAAGCAGTTCATTGAAGATAAATATCGAGGCGCCGTAGTACCGATGTTCTAATGACGGATAGCTGAAAATTATAAGAAGCCCGTAAACTTTATCACGGGCTTCTTACTTTAACATAGTTTGCATAATTTTCACTACCGGTTCGAATATCAAGCCAATCACATGAGTAGGGTTGGGCACCGGCAAATCAAAAATTTGAATCAAAGACACAGCCATTCCCAGCATGGTAATCAGGCCAACCACTGTTAGCTCGCGATACATTTGAAAGCGGAAAAGCGGCATGCCCACCAGTAGAGCTATCACCCCCACTACCACAAAAATGGCCATGATTGCCAATATCATCAATATCCCTCCCTAATGCTTCTTTAAACTGTTGGTAGTCAGACCCGTGCGCCGCAGATTAATTTCAGTGACTATTTTTAGCGGCACTTCAGGAAAAACTTGCGTACTCCATTTATCCTTCACATCATCCCAATAATCCGGCAGTTGATTCTTTACCACCATACCAAAGTTAAAGGGGTCCACTTGTAAATCTTTTGCTTCCTTCAAAGCCCGACGGGCACGCAGGGTAACTTTATCTGCCACCTGTTTTTCAACGTCTTTTATAAAATTTGAATTCGCTAATTGTGTGGGACAGTCTGCCTCTTCCAAATCCACATCGCCAATGAGTTTAACTTCAATTTGTAACCGCTCCTCCCCCACCAGCACTTTTACTTCCCGGCTGTTATCCCTCACTCTCATGGAAATAAAACTACCCGGATGCCCGGGACACTCAAAGGTTATCACGCCGCTGCTAACATCCTCACCCCGCAGCCACATCAAGCCCCGGGTTGCACTTTCCTCCATCCAGCCTACCAGCTTGCTTTGTTCATTGAACAGCGCCGCACCATTGAGACGCAGCTTTTTTTGCTTACCCTTTTGTGCCATCGGATCGGTAAAAGACTCGATTCTGGGCAGTACCACAGGTGTTACACCTTTAGCGGCCAGCATATCCAGAAAAGTAAACAACTTTACTTCCAGGGATATTCTATTGCGGTTCATCGCGGCTAGCTGCTCGCTAATTGTTTTTTCTAGCTCCGATTCTACACTGAGCAGGTCCTGGGCCCGGCCGCCGGTAACCATCACCCAGCTGGTTAACCGAGTTTGACGCTCCCGAGACAAAAAATCAAGCATAACTACACCGGATTTGGCCAGATCTTCACCGATAAGTATCAAGCGGTTGTGGGACCAAAAAATTCTCCGGGATAAGGTTTTGGTAATATTACGGGTTGCCTCGGAAATTGTCTTCCCTGTTGCTGTGACCAGAATGGTTGGATTTTCTTCACCACCGCCGCCACCGGATTGGCCGCCGGCCAAAGCCGACGGTTTTATAATCAATACGCTCAATTGAATATCGTTATTGGGCGTAGTATCCAATGCCGCAGCGGTAACTATAGCCAGTTCCTCAATTTCCTGACGTGACCAACAGCCGCCATTAAACAAGAGCGCTGCCGTCAGCAGTACCAGTATGCCGATTTTTAACTTACGCTTGAGCATTATCTCCCCTCACCTTCCGTCTCACTAATGCTATTAGCAGTACGATAACAGGAATACCCAATTCAAAAATACCAATGGAATATACCGGCCAGGTAGTACCGATAAAGGAAATAAACTCCATAAAGTTATTAAACAACCAAAAAGACAATGCTATCTGAACAAATCCATAAGGAATTATCAGCGGTTTATAGGACCTGAGTGCAAAAGTCTCTCCGGTTACCAACACCAGCATGTAAAACCAAATAGCAATCTTTAAAAATACTCCCGCCACCCAAATGGCCATCACCAGTGACTCCACCCGCTCAATAATATTGCCGATAGAGATAATGCGGGCAAGACTATAGGTGGGAAAAAGCAGGTGACGGGTATTTTGAAAACCAAATACCATGGTGGCGTTCATGGTAATCACAGCCAAAAAAAGCCCCACCACTATTACACCAGCCACCACCCACAGAATACTTCTCCGCTGTTGGTAAACATACGGAGTGATGAGGGCAACCAGCACAACCTCGCCCATCCAACTGGCGGGCACCATTGAGCCGGCTAATATCCCCTTCACATTTTGGTGGGCCACCGGCAGCAGCCTCATGGGCTCGGCATCGCGGAACACCAACACCACCACCACTAATGTGGCAGGCATGACTAGGGGAAAAATAAATTCCGCCATTCTTCCTATCGGTTCCAGACCCTGGTAGACTGCCCAGGCCGCCAAGATAACTACAGAAATGTTAAATACTGATAAAGGTGTCCGCGGCATCACCGCAGTGGTTAGAAATTCCCCGAATTCCCTGATAATGATGGAGTTGGCATGAAGAATAAACCAAATGTAGCCAATGCCTACCAATTTACCCAGCCATCGGCCCAAGGCAATTTCCCCGACGCCAACCAAGCTTTGTTGTGGAAAATATTTGTAATACATCCCAATTACTACCGCCATGGTTGTCCCCGCCGCCGTTGCCAATAATACGGCAATCCAACCGTCCTGCTTTGCCAATACCGTGGTCACGCCGGGAACGGATAAAATCGCAGTGGGGAGGATAATAAAAAGCACTATTAAGAACAACTGCCAATTACCAATCCGGCCCTTTTCAATCATCTGCCTGTTCCTCCTCATCCTTATTCTGGCTGGGTTCAGGCATCAGTCCTTCGGCCTGACGCTTCAAATCCCTGGCCTCAATGGATCGAGGGCGGTAGTCCATGGCCCACCAAGGCGCCCTAACCAGGACATCCCGCCATTCGCTGAATCTGAACGGTGCCACCGGTGCCAAATATGGAACCCCAAAAGAACGCAGACCGGTTAGGTGAATTAATATCGCCAGTAGTGCCACCATAATACCGTAAAATCCCAATGTACCGGCTAAAATAATAATGGGAAAACGCAGCATTCTCAAAGTGATTGCCATGTTAAACGCGGGCAGCGAAAATGAAGCTAAAGCAGTTACTGCTACCACTATCACCATCGCCGGTGAAACAATGCCGGCAGTTACCGCGGCATCACCAATAACCAGGGCGCCGACGATACTTACCGCTTGGCCCACTGCTCTAGGCAGTCGTACCCCGGCTTCCCGTAGCAGCTCAAAGGTCAGTTCCATTATCAACGCCTCCACCAAAGCCGGAAAGGGCACACCCTCCCGTTGACTGGCGATACTTATTAACAGCGGTGTGGGTATCATTTCCTGGTGAAATGTAGTGGACGCCACATAAACAGATGGCAGCAGCAGCGCAATATTCAGTGCCAAAAAGCGACCAATACGAAAAAAAGAAGAGAGAAAAAAGCGCTGATAATAATCTTCCGGTGATTGAATAAATTGAGAGAACACGGTGGGAACCATCAAGACAAAAGGAGTTCCATCTACCATGATGGCCACCCGCCCTTCCAACAAATTGGCAGCTACCACATCAGGGCGTTCCGTGTACTCCATCTGCGGGAAAGGAGACCACGGTTCATCTTCAATCAATTCTTCAATATAAGAACTTTCTAAAATACCGTCAATGTCAATCCGCTCCAGCCGCTGAAACACCTCATGGATTACCCCTTGATTGGCAAGACCGGAAATATAGCATACCGCTACATCAGTTTTGGTGAATTTCCCTTTAACCTTTACTTCAATCTTGAGGTCCGGACTTTTAATCTTGCGCCTTAGCATCGCCGTATTAAACCGTAATGTCTCAGTTAAACCCTCCCGCGGCCCCCGTACCACTGTTTCAGTAGTGGGTTCGGTTATGCCCCGGCTCTGCCAGCCGCGCACAGAAAGAGAGAGCCCTTCCGTATGCCCGTCCACCATAAAAATACATTCTCCCACTAGCACTTTGTCCACTGCCTCTTCGATTGTTTTTACCACAGATACCTCACCGATACTAATGACAGAGTCTTTCAGCAGTTGAAAGGCATTCTTTTTGGTCAATTCATCTGCCTTATCACCCATCATCAGCATTACCGAGCGCATAAGAAAATTATTGATTGTATCTTTATCAATTAGTCCATCGGTATAAACCAGCATCGCATCTAAGCCATCCTTACCGCCAACAGTGAACGGCCTGTTTACAATGTCACTGCATTTGCGAAAGATAGTCTCGAAATTTTGTTGATTTTTCTTAATGTCCTGCTCAAGAAAAAACTGCCCTAAATCCACGGCAATTTCCACCGGCTTGACAGCCTTTTCCTGGCGTTTTTCCTTCCACTGATTCATATCCATTGGTCTGATGAAACGACGCAAGCAGCACCACTCCATAATATTCCTTAAAGTCTAGCTTAGCTTTACCTGTAAACAACCAATATATACAAAGATTGGGGGCAGCATCTAAGCTGCCCCCAATTCGTTTTCAATTATTAATTTAACCAAGTGAAGCATGGGGACGGTTCGAGCGTCCCCGTAGCGAAGCGAAAGAATGAAGGGAAGACGATGGAACCGTCCCCGTGCTTCGCGCTAATCTCTCTTTTTTGCCAAGGCCTTTTGCCCAATATCCTTTCGATACTGCATTCCGGTAAAATCAATTTTTTCAACCGCTGCGTAAGCCGTTCGAATAGCTTCACCGATACTTTTCCCCAAAGCGGTGACACCTAACACCCTGCCCCCATTAGTGGTAATTTCCCCGCCATCAAACCGAGTACCGGCATGAAAAACTTCCGCTTCGGTAACTTGATCAATTCCCATGATTACCTCACCCTTTTCATAGTTTCCAGGATATCCGCCGGAAGCAATTACAATACAGACACTGGCATTATTCGACCAAACAATCTCCTGCTCATGGAGTCGCCTGTCAACCACCGCTTCCATAATTTCCACCAAATCGCTCTCCAATCTCATTAAAACCGGCTGGGTCTCGGGGTCGCCAAAACGGCAATTGAACTCCAACACTTTAGGACCGTCCCTTGTAATCATCATTCCTGCATAAATAACACCCTGATAAGCAATACCTGCATCGGCCAAACCATTTATTACTGCATCTAAAACCTGCTTCTCTACCTGTTCCTGCACCTTTGCGGTATACACCGGCGCCGGTGAATAGGCACCCATTCCACCGGTGTTAGGCCCCTGGTCATCGTCGAATATACGCTTGTGGTCCTGGGAAGATACCATGGGAACTACCGTCTTACCGTCAGTAAAAGCAAGAACACTTACTTCTTCTCCCTCAAGAAATTCTTCCACAATCAACTTATTCCCCGCTGTTCCAAATGCTTTTTCTGTCATAATTGTATCCACAGCAGCCAACGCCTCGGCCAAACTGATAGCAATAATAACGCCCTTGCCTGCGGCCAAGCCGTCAGCTTTAATGACGCAGGGCACGCCATGCTCTTGAATATAGTCTTTTGCCGCCTGCGCTTCTTCAAACTCAGCATACTTAGCTGTGGGCACTTGACATCTTACCATCACTTCCTTGGCAAAAGCCTTGCTTCCCTCTAACTGGGCGGCGGCTTTTCGCGGACCAAATATCCTTAAATCGTGGTTTTGAAAGACATCCACAATACCCTCCACCAGAGGTGCTTCCGGACCCACCACGGTCAAGTCAATCTTATGCTCATGGGCAAAGGTGAGCAGGCCAGTAATGTCCTCGGCCTTTATATCCAAGCATTCTGCGTACTGGGAAATTCCGGCATTCCCCGGTGCGCAGTAAATTTTATCTACCTTGGGACTTTGGGCAAGTTTCCAGACCAAGGCATGTTCTCTGCCGCCCCCGCCGATCACCAAAATCTTCATTACTGACTACCTCCTAGTGTTTGAAGTGCCGTGCGCCGGTAAATACCATGGCTATACCATGTTTATCCGCTTCCTCAATAGACTCTTCATCCCGCATTGAGCCACCGGGTTGGATAATGGCGGTAACACCGGCTTTGACAGCCATGGCTACAGTATCCTTAAACGGAAAAAATGCATCTGAAGCCAGCACTGCCCCCCGAGCCTTTTCTCCTGCCTGACGTAAAGCAATATTGGCCGCGCCTACCCTGTTCATCTGCCCGGCACCCACTCCCAAGGTAGTTTTATCCTTAGTCACCACTATGGCATTAGATTTAACATGCTTCACCACTTTCCAGGCAAACAAAAGCTCTGCTAATTCTTTATCAGTAGGCTTAACCTTAGTAACAACATTTAATTGCTGCGATTCTACCATCGCCAAATCAATATCCTGCACCAAAAAACCACCGTTAACCGTCTTCACCTGCTCACCGGCCGTCCGCGAACTTATTTCTCCTACGGCCAATACCCGCAGGTTTGGTTTTTCCGCTAAAATTTTCAATGCTTCATCACTATAAGCAGGCGCAATTACCGCTTCCAGAAAAGTCTCTACCATTGCCCGAGCGGTTTTTTCATCAACTTGCCGATTTAAGCCGACTATTCCCCCAAAAGCTGAGACAGGGTCTGCCTCATAAGCGCTTAAGTACGCATCAACCTGCTGTGCTGCTTGAGCAGTTCCGCAAGGATTGGTATGCTTAATCACCACCGCCGCTGTATCCTTAAATTCCCTGACCAATTCCAATGCCGCGTCTACATCAATAATATTGTTATACGAAAGTTCTTTCCCCTGGAGTTGACGGGCAGAAGCCACACAATCCCCGCCGGCTTCTTCCATGCGGTAAAAGGCTGCTTTTTGATGAGGGTTTTCCCCATAACGCAGCTGCTGCATCTTCTGTCCGGCAAGTACGTAATTAATGGGAAAGCCGCTGTTGTCCTCTTTGTTAGTTAGATAACCGCTGATAGTCTGATCATAATCTGCCGTATGAGCAAAAGCCTCCACAGCCAATTCCAGACGAAACTCCCTTTCCACGTTATCGGTCTCCAACTGCTGCAGCACTTCTTCATATCGGCCGGGATTTACCACTATTAGTACACTATCATAATTTTTTGCCGCCGCTCTAACCATGGTGGGGCCGCCGATATCTATGTTTTCGATGGCCTCTGCCAAAGTAACGTTAGGCTTCTTAATTGTCTCCTTAAAAGGATAAAGATTAACTGCCACCACATCAATGGGTACAATACCGTGTTCACCAAGCTGGGCCAAATGTTCGGGATTACGCTTAGCAAGAATTCCGCCGTGAACATAGGGATGCAGCGTCTTAACCCTGCCCTGTAGAATTTCCGGAAATCCGGTAATATCACTGACATTCGTTACCGGGATGCCTGCTTCACGCAGTACTTTTGCTGTCCCACCCGTGGACACCACCTCATAACCTAACGCCACCAAACCTTTGGCAAACTCCTTCACACCTGTCTTATCCGACACACTCACCAACGCTCGTTTCATCTGGTTCACCTTCCTTAACTTCTTTTTATCGTAACTTTTCGTCCGTCCGTCTCAATCAATCCTTTACCCAAAAGCGCTAACACCGCCGCGTAAAGCCTATGTTCTTCCTGCAATATTCTTGCACTGAGGGTCTCTGTCGTATCACCTTCAATTACCGGTACGCACTTTTGGGCAATTATCGGTCCGGTATCCATCCCTTCATCCACAAAGTGTACCGTACATCCTGACACCTTAGCCCCGTATTCCACTGCCTGTTTTTGGGCATCAAGACCGGGAAAAGCCGGCAGCAAAGAAGGGTGAATATTAATAATACGGTTAGGGAATTTGCTAATAAAGTCATTTCCCAGTAAACGCATAAAGCCGGCCAACACCACCAAATCAGCATTTAACCCGGTTATTAACTGCGCCAAAGCCCGGTCATACTCTGCCCTGGTTGTATAATTCTCAGCAGGAAGTATTCTGGTGGGAATGTTATTTTTCACCGCCCGTTCCAGCGCCTGGGCACTGCCTTTGTCACTAACCACTGCCCCTATCTCTACCTCCAGTGCGCCTTTTTTTACAGAATCTATTATGGCCTGCAGGTTAGAACCCCTTCCGGAAGCCAACACAACTATCCTCATAATACCCTCCATGTCTTTATCCGCATCTATTCTACCACAGTACCGATTTTGTAGGATTCTCCGCTTACAGCGTTCATCACCGCTTCCGCCTCTTTCGGCGAAACCACTAAAACAAAACCGATGCCCATGTTAAATGTCCTGTACATTTCCGTTTCAGCAACATTTCCCCGCTCCTGAATAAGTTTAAAAACAGGATGCACCGGCCAGCTGTTGTAGTTAAATTCAGCCTGAAGACCTATAGGCAGTGTACGTGGTACATTTTCCAGCAGGCCGCCGCCGGTAATATGGGCCATCCCTTTAATATCAAACTGCTCCAAAAGCGGCATCACCTGGGAAACATAAATGCGGGTAGGCTCAAGTAATTCATCGGCGAGAGTACGTCCCAAGCCTTCTTCGTTATCGGTCAATCTGCTTATATCGTCATCCAGCAGCACCTTACGAGCAAGGGAATAGCCATTACTGTGTAAGCCAGAACTGGGCAGTCCAATTAAAATGTCGCCCGCTTTAATTCTCTTACCATCCACTATCTGCTCCCGGTCCACCATCCCTACAGCGAAGCCGGCAATGTCATACTCTCCATCACCATAGAAACCGGGCATTTCTGCAGTTTCACCACCAATTAGAGCACATCCTGCCAGACGGCACCCTTCCGCTACACCGGTAACAATCTCGTTCACTTTATCTGGCAGCAGCTTGCCTACAGCCAAATAATCCAAAAAGAATAAAGGTTCAGCACCTTGCACCAAAATATCATTGACACACATGGCCACTGCATCTATGCCGATAGTATCATGTCTGTCTGCACCAAAGGCTACCCGTAATTTGGTACCCACACCGTCCGTACCGGAAACCAACACCGGTTGTTTGTACTTTTTCATGTTAGGAGCAAACAGTCCGCCAAAACCGCCCAAATCAGTAAGCACCTCGGGTCGCCAGGTCTTCTTTACCACACTTTTTATCAGCTCCACAGAACGGTTACCGGCGTCAATGTCCACTCCCGCATCTTTATAAGAAACACCTTTAGGCATAATTACCACCCGTTTCCATGACATACTTACTCATATGTTCAAAATCCGGTATTTCAATTGGATACTTGCCGCTAAAGCATGCATTGCAAAAGAATCCCGGCTCCTGCCCGGCTGACTTGAGCATTCCTTCCAGGCTGAGATAATGTAAGCTGTCGGCACCGATATGCTCTCTTATTTCATCTAAATCATATTGGGCAGCAATTAATTCTGCCCTGGCAGAGGTATCAATCCCATAGTAGCAGGGATGAAGAATGGGTGAGGAACTGACCAGCATGTGTACTTCTTTAACCCCTGCCTTGCGAAGCATTTGTACAATTTTTCTGCTGGTTGTACCACGCACGATGGAATCATCTACCATTATCACCCGTTTTCCCTCGAGGACACTTCTAACGGGATTTAATTTAAGGCGAACAGCCAGGTCCCGCATTTCCTGGGACGGCTGGATAAAGGTTCTGCCTACATAACGGTTCTTCATTAGTCCTTCTTCAAAAGGTATGCCGGATTCCTCTGCATAACCTACCGCTGCGGCCGTACCGGAATCCGGTACCGGAATGACAATGTCCGCATCAATTTTACATTCTTTGGCCAACTGACGACCAAATTGCCGCCGGGTCACTACCACATTTTGACCGTCAATATTGCTGTCCGGCCGTGCTAGATAAACAAACTCAAATATGCACAATGCCCGGCGGGCACCCCGTAAATTATTTATGGAATTAATGCCGTTTTTATCGATAATTACTATTTCGCCAGGCTCTACATCCCGCAAAAAATCAGCTCCGACAGTATCAAGAGCACATGTCTCCGATGCCAGTACATATCCCCCATCAACTTTACCAATGCATAAAGGTCGTACCCCATAAGGGTCTCTAACACCAATCAGCTTATCCTCTGTCATTACCAACAGGGAGTATGCTCCTTTAATATCAATCATGCATTTCATCAGTGCTTCTTCGATGGGGTTTTGCCCATAACGAGCTATCAAGTTTACAATTACTTCACTGTCGGTAGTAGACTGGAATACCGACCCGGTAGCCCCCAGGCTGTTTCGCAATTCATTGGCATTGGTCAAATTACCATTGTGGGCCAATGCTACCTTGCCGCGGCTGTACCGAAAGGAGAGCGGCTGAGCATTAATGAGCAGGCTGGAACCGGTAGTGGAATAGCGAACATGACCAATGGCAATATCGCCATGCAGTTTACTCAGACTATCCTCAGTAAAAACCTCTGTCACCAAGCCCATGTTTTTATGCAGCTGGATGTCGCTGCCATTGGTGGTGGCAATACCGGCACTTTCCTGACCCCGGTGCTGTAAGGCATACAAACCATAATAGGTCAGTTTGGCTACATCTTGGTGTGGGGCGAAAATGCCAAATACGCCGCATTCATCTTTAACCTTATCTAGTTCAGCATACATTCAATCGCCTCCCGCCAGGTATTAGCTGCCTTTTCCAAGGGCATAGCAATAACAGACTTTCCACTAATGGCAATACGCAGTTTATCTCCCCGCACCTGTCCTAATTTGTTGCAGGATACACCATGTTTTTCTGCCGAAGCCAGCAGTTGTTTTTCCTGTTCGGGAGAGACAGATATTATGATTCTCGACTGACTTTCGGAAAACAGTACCGCCCTGACTGGCATATCCGCCGCTGCTACATCGGCGTCAAGTCCTTTGCCTCCACTGATACAACTTTCGGCGAGAGTAACCGCAAGGCCACCTTCAGCACAGTCATGGGCCGAACGCACAATGCCTGCGTTAATGGCCTCTAGACAACATCTCTGAACCCGGCCCTCTAAATCCAGGTCCAACTCCGGAACCCGACCGGTATCCAGACTATGAATAATGGATAGGTATTGGGACCCGCCCAGTTCCGCCTTAGTCTCGCCTAATAAATATACCACATCACCATCGTCCTTAAATCCTATCGTACATCGTTTATCAATATCATCCAACAGCCCGACCATTCCCACTACCGGCGTGGGATAGACAGCCTGACCATTAGTCTCATTGTAAAAGCTGACGTTACCGCTCACTACCGGGGTAGATAAGGCCTCACAGGCCTTACCCATCCCATCTACCGCTTGTTTGAACTGCCAAAATATTTCCGGCTTTTCCGGGTTGCCGAAGTTCAAACAATCGGTAACAGCTAACGGTTTTGCACCGGTACATACCAGGTTTCTTGCCGCTTCTGCTACCGCAATTGCGCCACCGGCAAATGGATCTAAATAGCAGTAAAGTGAATTACAATCAGTGGTCACTGCCACACCTTTACTCGTTCCCTTAATACGCAGCACCGCGGCGTCCGATCCCGGCCCCACCACCGTATTAGTACGCACCATATAATCATATTGACGAAATACCCATTCTTTGCTGGCTATGGTAGGACTACCCAGCAGCCTCAAAAGTACTTGGTTGTAATCTGCCGCTTCCGGCAGGCTTTCTACAGCAAACTGTTTTACACGACTCAGGTATTCCGGTTCCTTGCTTTCCGGTTGATAAACGGGACATGCTTCAGTCAACGCCGCGGCAGGAACTACCGCAACCGTTTCTTCACCATCCATTACCGTTAAATTTCCATCGTCCGTAACCTGTCCGATTATGGCTGCTTCCAAGCCCCATTTGGCGAAAATTTCTTCAACCACCTTTTCCTTACCTTTTTGGGGGATAACCAACATTCGCTCCTGGGATTCTGAAAGCAATACCTCGTAGGGCTGCATTCCTTCCTCGCGGCGGGGAACCTTAGCCACATCAAAAACCATACCGCTGCCTCCGCGGGTGGCCATCTCACAGGAAGAACTAGTGAGGCCGGCTGCCCCCATATCCTGCATACCGACCACGGCGCCGGACTTTATTAACTCCAAGCAGGCCTCCAACAACAGTTTTTCCATAAATGGGTCACCAACCTGAACGGAAGGTCGTTTATCTTCAGATTTATCACCCAATTCCTCCGAGGCAAAAGTCGCGCCGTGAATTCCATCCCTGCCGGTTCGAGTACCTACAGCCATCACCGGGTTACCAACTCCCGAGGCCGTCCCCAGCTTGATATCCTTGTGTTCTAATACACCTACGCACATAGCATTGACTAAGGGATTGCCTCCATAAGATTCATTAAAATATACTTCACCGCCAACAGTAGGAATGCCGATACAATTGCCATACCAGGCGATACCGGAAACCACGCCGCCAAACAAGTATTTCACCCGATCATTTTCTAAAGATCCGAAGCGCAGAGAATTCAATAAAGCAATGGGGCGTGCGCCCATGGTGAAAATATCCCTAATAATACCACCAACACCGGTAGCGGCACCCTGAAAAGGTTCGATGGCCGACGGGTGATTATGGCTTTCAATTTTAAACGCAATCCCCAGGCCGTCCCCAATATCCACAATACCGGCATTCTCTCCCGGTCCCTGCAGTACCTGAGGCCCTTCCGTAGGGAAGTTCTTCAATACTGGGCGGGAGTTCTTATAGCTGCAGTGCTCAGACCACATTACTGAAAACATCGATAACTCTGTATAATTTGGTTCCCGACCCAAGATGTTTACTATGGTATCGTATTCTGTGTCTGTTAGACCCAAATCCTGCCAAATTTTAGCCACGCCTTGCTCCCCCCTCAAACCAGTTCAAAATAGAATCAAATATCATCTTTCCATCCTCACCGCCCAAAAGTGCTTCCGCACAGCGTTCCGGGTGCGGCATCATACCTAAAATATTACCTGCCTTATTGACAATACCGGCGATATTAGCCGTGGAACCATTGGGGTTTACATCAGGGATAACCTCTCCGGCGGCAGTAGCATATTGAAATACTATCTGGTCGTTGGCCTTAAGCTCTGCCAGGGTATCCGCATCAGCGAAATAATTCCCTTCTCCATGGGCAATAGGAATGCTAACCACCTGACCAGCAGACATCTGATTGGTATAGGGAGTGTCTGCGTTATTAACTCGAAGAAAAGCATCCTCACAGCGAAATTGCAAACAGTCGTTCACTTTCATTGCGCCGGGAAGCAGGCCTGCCTCCAATAGTATCTGAAAACCATTACAGATGCCTAATACCAATCCCCCCTGCAGGGCAAAGTCTTCTACTGCTTTCATTATCGGTGAAAAACGAGCAATTGAGCCGGTACGAAGATAATCTCCGAAAGAAAAACCGCCGGGAAGGACCAAGCAGTCATACCCGGATAAGTCCTGGGTACCATGCCAAATATAATCTACCGGCTGCTCTATCACATGTTCTATCGCATGCTTTACATCGGTATCACAGTTAGAACCGGGAAATACTACTACACCAAATTTCATGATTTTGCCTCCGCCAAATCGAAAGTAAACTCCTCAATTACCGGATTGGCCAAAAGTCTTTGACACATCTCTTTAACTTGCTGCTCTGCGCTTTCCCGGTTATCCGCTGCCACAGTCAGTTCCATATATTTACCGATGCGTACATCGGTAACATTGGTATATTCCATCGCATGTAGTGATTTCTCCACTGTATTACCCTGAGGGTCCAAAACACCCTTTTTCAAAGTAACTCTTATCCTAGCTCGATACATTAATTTCCCTCCCCCTTTAAACGACGGTAAATTTCCTGGTATGCATCTTCTACACCGCCCATATCCCTGCGAAAGCGGTCTTTGTCCAGCTTCTCTTTAGTTTCTGCGTCCCAAAAGCGACAGGTATCCGGGGAAATCTCATCGCCCAAAATCACCTTGCCCTTATGCAGCCCAAACTCCAGTTTAAAGTCTACCAGTAAAATGCCCAATTCCTTAAAGCGCTTAGTTAGCAGTTGGTTAATCTCCCATGCTTGCTTTTTAATTCCCTGCATCTGCTCAGCAGTTGCCAAGTCTAAAGCAGCAATATGGTAATCATTGATCATGGGGTCATCCAATTCGTCTGATTTATAGCAGAATTCCAGCACCGGACGTGATAATTCAGTCCCTTCTTCCAATCCAAGCCGCTTAGCCAGACTGCCGGCAGCTATGTTGCGCGCGATCACTTCCACCGGAATAATTTTTAAGGCTTTTACCAACATCTCCCGGTCACTGAGCAGCTTGACAAAATGATTTTCAATGCCCCTTTCTTCCAGCCATTGAAATAATATTGCGGAAATCTGGTTGTTGTAGTAACCTTTGTCCTGAATGGTGCCTTTCTTTTTGCCGTTAAACGCCGTAGCATCATCCTTAAACTCAGTCCAATAAAGATCTGGTTCGCCCGTTGCATAAACCTTTTTGGCTTTGCCTTCGTAAAGAAGTTTACCTTTTTCCACTGATAATCTCTCCTTTTTTCGCTAAGATAAAGTCCGCCTTGGGGTGTCACTTTAGCCGGGATACCTTATTCAATCCCTGCCCGTTTTAAGATATAATCTATATTTTTCAAATGGTAATCGTAATCAAATAAATCCTTTATTTCCTGCGGGGAAAGGTAAGTGCAAATTTCTTCATCAGCCATTAGCAAATCAATAAATTTAACTTTTTCCTGCCATGCCTGCATAGCATTTCGCTGCACCCATTGATAGGCTGTTTCTCGAAGTACCCCTTTATCAACTAGAGCGAGCATTACCCGCTGGGAAAAAACTAAGCCTAGAGTCTTCTCCACATTTGCTTTCATGTTATCTTCGTAAACTACTAAATTCTGCATCACATCAATGAATTTGTGAAGCATATAATAAAGCGCAATGGTGCTGTCAGGAATTATTACCCTCTCCACGGAAGAATGGGTAATATCCCGCTCATGCCATAACGCTACATTTTCTAACCCTGCCAATGCATTACCCCTAAGCACGCGGGCCAAACCAGCCACCCTTTCAGCAGTGATGGGGTTTTTCTTATGAGGCATTGCCGAGGAACCTTTTTGCCCCTTGGCAAACCGTTCCTCTACCTCCAGAATATCGGTGCGTTGTAGGTTTCTAATTTCGGTGGCAAACTTATCCAGTGAACTTGCTACCACTGCTAGAGTGGTAAGATAGTGTGCATGTCTGTCCCGTTGAATAATCTGGGTGGAAACGAGGGCGGGCTTAAGCGCCAGCTTCTTACAGACATATTCTTCTACCTGTGGGTCCACATTAGCAAAAGTTCCTACCGCCCCGGAAATTTGCCCGACGCTGATCGTGTCAATTGCATCCTTTAACCGTTCAATATTCCGCTCGGTCTCCACCACCCACAAGGCCATTTTCAGGCCGAAAGTCACCGGTTCCGCATGAATGCCATGGCTTCTGCCAATCATCAATGTATTTTTATACTTCTTAGCCAAATCCACTAACACTGCTTTCAATTCTATCAATTTATCAAGGATCTTAGTCCCTGCTTCTTTCATCATTATGGCTAACGCCGTATCTAAAATGTCTGAGGAAGTCATACCCATATGAATATATTTGGAAGCATCCCCCACCTTTTCTGCCACAGCGGTAAGAAATGCCAGTACATCGTGTCGAGTAACCTCTTCAATCTCGTTGATTCTGTCAATCTCAAAATCCGCCTTCTCCTGAATTTCCTTTAGTGCATCAGTTGGAATTTTACCCAATTCGGCCCATGCCTCACAGGCATAAACTTCAATCAGCAGCCATTTACGAAATTTATTCTCTTCAGACCAAATTTCTTTCATTTCCGGCAGCGTATACCGTTCAATCATACCAATCACCTCTAGATAGTTTTATTGTTATAATTGCCAGTCAGCAAAAAATCCCCAGGCAAGGAGAAATCTCAATTATCTTCACCTAGTACCTGGGAATTTTCACCGACTACTTGTTCATCTGCTCAAGGTAAGCTGTCACACCCAATTCTTGTAGTTTTTTATCTTTTTCTGCAACAGCCCCCGCCAGTTCCTGCTTAAAGCTGCGAACTTTTTCCCGAACCGCCGGATCCTTTACTCCTATGATTTGGGCTGCCAAAATTCCGGCATTCTTTGCGCCATTAATAGCCACGGTGGCGACAGGAATTCCTCGGGGCATCTGTACAATCGAATAAAGAGAATCCACGCCCCCTAAGGTTGAGGTTTTGATGGGAACACCAATTACCGGCAAACAAGTCAGGGCAGCAATTACTCCGGGCAAGTGGGCAGCTCCGCCGGCTGCAGCAATAATTACCTCGATGCGTCTTTCCTCGGCGCTCTGCGCATATTGAGCAGTTTTCTCCGGTACCCGATGGGCTGAAGATATTACTATCTCATACTCCACACCCAGCTGTTCCAATACCTCAGTCGTATCCCTCATCACCGGCAAATCTGAATCGCTTCCCATTACAATTCCTACTTTTGGTTGTGTCAACAGCTAAACCTCCTAAGCAACTGGTATATTTATGCTGCGCCTTAAACGATAAAAAACCTCAGAACAAAGATACCAGTGAGAATCCACATTGTCAGACTGACGTCTTTTATTCTGCCAGTCAAGGCGTGCAAGAAAGTATAAGCCAATACTCCGGCTACAATACCTTCGGCAATACTAAAAGAAAATGGCATTATAACGATGGTAAGGAATGCAGGAATTGCTTCTAGCATATCACTAAAATTAATTTTCATTACCGATTCCATCATAAAAATGCCAACGATGATCAGAATCGGCGCGGTAGCTGCACCGGGAATAATAGCCACCAACGGAGAGAAAAAGATGGACAAAAAGAAAAGAATGGCTGTGGTTAAGGATGTCAGGCCTGTCCGCCCGCCTTCGGCAACACCGGAAGCACTCTCAACATAAGTGGTTACGGTACTGGTCCCCATAACAGAACCAAAGATGGTACCAACTGAATCGGCAAGCAGTGCCTTATTGGCTCTTGGCAGGTGCCCTTTTTCATCTAACATATCCGCCTTACTGGCCACGCCAACCAAAGTGCCAATGGTATCAAATAAATCAACAAAAGCAAAGGTAAAGATTACTGTCAGCCAGCCGACACTGGCTAGTTCATTGAAGTTCATCTTGAAGAAAATCTCACCAATGCTCGGGGGCATACTTACTATTTGGAAATTGCTAATGTTGGTAACTCCCATAGGGATACCAATGATGGTGGTAAGTAATATTCCATAAAGCAAAGCGCCTTTAGTTCTCCGGACTACTAAGAAACCAGTAACTAACAATCCGATAATTGATAGCAAGACACTTTGTGGGGTAATGAAATTTGCCTTAAAGTATTCAGCATAGTTAGGATCTTGGAATAAATGCGGATTAACAATCTTTAAGAAAGTGGCTGGGTCGCTGACAATAATACCTGCATTTTTAAAGCCGATGAAAGCAATAAAAAGACCAATACCAGCACCAACAGCCAGCTTCAGTGACATAGGAATTGCGTTTACAATGGCCTCGCGAGCCTTGGTTAGTGTTAACAGCAGAAAGAGAACACCGGAAACAAACACGGCAGCCAGAGCAGCCTGCCAAGAAAGTCCCATTCCAAGAACAACTGTATAGGTAAAGAATGCATTTAAACCCATACCAGGAGCCAAAGCAAACGGGTAGTTAGCAAGAACAGACATCAGTAGGGTAGCAAAAGCTGCAGATAATGCTGTCGCCACCATCACAGCACCAAAAGGCATGCCGGTCGCACTTAAAATAGAAGGATTGACAAAAATAATGTATGCCATGGTCATAAACGTGGTAACGCCGGCCATAACTTCAGTGCGAACATTAGTATTATGTTCTTTTAATTTAAAAAAGCTTTCTAACACACTCGTTCACTCCCCTTTGAAATAGTTTGTCCCGTAAAATCATGCCTATCCACCGTTTCGGAACGCTTTCACCTCCTGTTAAACTAAATAAGCCCAAACGGGTAGATAACTGCGTAGCAGAAACCTACCCGTCTGGGCTTTTATCCCTCCGGTGTAGCGCTTGATAGGCACCTGCACCACTTGATCCAGCCATGCCCATGAGCATGCGGAACTCTAGGTGCACTTTCCACTGTAGCCAGGGTAATTTACGGTTACCCGGTAGAGACTTGCGAGCCATATTCTCACAATTATACAGCTGAGGAAATTGCATAATTAACTTTTTGCAACTTCTCAAAAATAGTTCAAAAAATGCAATAAATACTAAACCCACTTTTAATCTGTGGATAACTAAAATATTTTCTTTTTTAAAGTACTGAATTATCCACAGGTAGTGCTAAGCAACTTTTAGTTTGCTTTGGCCTGAGTTTGCTGCTATTGTCCCAGCAACTAAAGCAATTGAGTTTAAGAGGCAGTGGGTTAGAGCTTTTTTAATCCCTTTAGCCCTGATATTTCCTAGATTGAGATATTCTTTAAGTCTACTGTTACATCGTTCAACTGCTGTTCTTTGATTGTAGATGCTTTGCCATTTTTCTGTACCTCTGAACGGATAGCTATAAAACCTGGGTTCCTTTTTATAGTTGACCTTTCTAACATAACCGTAGTTAGAGTTGGAACACCAGTTAGATCCGTGGACACAATCGACTTTCCCGCATACATGAGGACATCTTAGTTTGATATAGTCACCATCTGTACCCCAGTAAACCATCTTATAGCCTGCGGAACAAATGGGTTGCAAATCATTATCTAACCCTTCGGGGGCGCTTTTGCTTCCTCGTGGATTATAAGCTATAACTGGTTTAGCCTGATAGTCATTTACTATAGCATCATAGATGTAATTAAAGTCATATCCAGAGTCCATGGCATAGTATCGGGGTTTAAAGAGGTCTCCAAAACTCTCAAATAATTTTTCAATCAGCGGCAAGGCAACAGTTCCGTCATATACGTTTGCCGGAGTAACGGATATTTCTAGTGGCAGCTCACTTTTGGTATCACTCAGGATATGAAGTTTCCAGCCAAACCATTTTACTTGATTGCCGTTTGTATCTCGCTTGGCGCCCCAGTTAGGCGTTAAACCGTTATCCGTAAGTTTACTATGAGGTTTAGGGCTCTCAAAAGCATCCATTTTGGTTGAATCAATGGCTACAGTTTCACCGTCGATAATATTCAGTTCCTTTGCGCGGATAACTAATTTATGAAATAGCTTTTGCAGATCCTCACTTTCTGAAATCTTAGTTAGAAACCGGCTGAATGTGGCCTCTGAAGGTACCTGGCCACATACTTCAAAACAGCAGCAGTAACGAAAAACAGGGTCTTGCTTTAACCTTTGCACTAAAGCTTTAACAGTTCTTATTTGCTCTAGCTGCGCAGCAATTAAAGCATATAGCATTGGTGTTGGGTCATAGCCTTTGGGACCAAACCTACTTCTCTTAAAGGCTATTTCAAAATCACTTAGGTCAATTTGTGACAAAACCAATTCCAACTTTGTTTGGGGCTGAAGATTTAAAATTTCTTCAAAGGATAATAAGCATTCTTGGCGAATATACATTAGTGATTTCACCTACCTTGTGGATAATTTTGGTTTGGTCACTAAAGATATTCAACAAGGATGGGGTGAAATCTTTTTTATTGCACGAATTTTTACTGATATACCAATGGTTTAGAGTTATGAAATTTACTCAGCTATAAAACTTTGTTTTTACAAGCACAATAATAGCAAATGTCGCAAAAAATGTCAATAGATTGCCGAACAATTTGCCTGAGGATTCTAATAATATTCGTTGTTCACCCACATTTCACCTTAAAAGCTAGGTGTCTCAGTCCTTTTTTGGCTAAAACTCTGGCTCCCGCACTTTTTCCCGGCAAATGCAGGCACACCAAGACTCTATCCTTTCACTTATATCAATTCATTAAACAAATCATCAACATCTGCTGATAAGCCGCTAAATACAATTGATTGGGCAATATATCCCTTTTCATAAACCTTATACCTATCAATTTCATATTTATCAAAACTATACACCATAATATTTTCTTGTTTTTGATCAATGAGCCAGTATTCCTTTACTCCTGATAACATGAAAGTATTTAACTTGTCTATCATATCTTTATTTCTAGTGCTGTCAGATAGAATTTCAATAACTAAAGTTGGAGTACCCATATACCGTCCTTTTTCCGTAACATTACCTTCTAAATCACAGGCTACTGATACATCTGGCTGCATGACATCAGGTTCTTTAAAATCCTTCTTATTAAAATGGACATCAAAAGGGGCTAAAAATACCCTGCATTTCTTGTCCTTGAAATATTCGCTGAATATCAAGTGCAGCCTTCCAAGTATCTCCTGATGCCCAATGTTTGGAGATCCTAATAAGTAGATTTCACCATTGATAAATTCCATTCTCGGAGTGCTTTTTTCAGAAATCTCCATAAACTCTTCATAAGAAACCTTTTTCCCACCATATTGATAGTCCAACGCCTTTTCTCTCACTGTAAAATATTGTTCGATATCAGTTACATAAGGAGTTAACCTGGCAATTTTACTACCATTTTTCGTGACAACCACATCGTTTTGCTGTTCAACGTAATCCAAATATTTTCCTAAATTCTGTTTAAGTTCAGTTGCAGTTATTACAACCCCTTCTTTATAATTGACCGATTTCATACAAGCACCTCCAGTAAAATCATACCATTACAGACGATTCAATACAACTTCTTTGTACCATATTTACAAATTATTAGTACTATTTCATTATAGTTATCGTACAATGCAGACTGAGGCAGCAGACAGAGGGATTCTGATGCCATTATTAAATGAGTATAGAAGGTGCATATGGTGGCGGCTGCCGGAAAATGAATTTGAACGGCAATGTGGAGAAAGTAACAAGAATGCGATGAAGGAAATTGTTAATTCGGGAAAGGCAAGTGGTATCATTGCATATATTGGTGACGAGCCGGTTGGATTGTAGTAAGTTGGCAAACAAAAAATGGCGGTTAAGACTTCACCAAAAACAGGCGAAAATCAAAACCACCACTTTTAATAATTCAGAACCCTAAACCTCAAGTAAAAATCATCCCACCCTTTATCAGAGAAGGTAAGATTACTCATTTGCCATTTCCTCTAATTCTTCCATAGTTTTCACAACAACTTTACCCTGATTTATTTGCTCCATGCTTCTATCAATCATATCTAGATATTCCGAATTACGGGCAGCTCTCATTATATCATTCAAATTTTTCAAAAACAGCAAAGTTGTCTATTGTCCTAATTTTCTTTATCATCTTTATTTCGACCTCTCTTCCAACTCCATAAACCTGTCAAAATCACTCTCAAACAACCTGTCCTGCATAATGCGGTACTTTTCAAACTCAGTTTCAGCGTGAAGCTTCGCCTGCTCATGAGATATTTTTCCAGCGCCTATCAAAATTTCGTTACCATTGAACTCCAAAAAGCCGTCAAGCCTTTTTGCCCAGTCCTCCATAGACATGGGTATCTTGCGCTCAGCTTGCAACTCCGCATAGTCCAGATATATGGATACAATACGTTCAAGATAGTCCATCTCTTTTTCGTTCAGATAATTCTTTGCAACAGAAACATCAGCTTTGATGATTTTTCCGTGAGGCGCGGCCTCCCATGTGGTCAGTCCCATACGCTCTTTTTCTGCGTTGGCCCGCCCAACAATCAACTCGGCTGCCGTATGTCTGTGAACCGCCCAGTGCATTTTATTTTGAACCAACTTAAAGAACTCACGCGTAGTTTTGGCATCCTTGTCGTAGTCAAAAGCGTTGGCATAAATGTCGGTCACTTTCTGATAAAATTTGCGCTCCGACAAACGAATTTCCCGAATATATTGCACTTGGCGGTCAAAATATTCATCTGTGAACATATGGCCTTTTTTCAGCCGGTCAACGTCCATTGTCCACCCTTGTATAGTGTAATCCTTAACGATTTGACTTGCCCATTTCCGAAAACGGACTGCGCGCTCATTATTAACCTTGAACCCTACGGCAATGATCATTTGAAGATTATAATGGTTGGTATTATAGGTCTTTCCGTCAGACGCAGTTATCCGGAATTTCCGGATAACTGTTTCCTCGTCCAATTCTTTGTCCGAAAAGACCTTCATTATATGTTCATTGATGGTGCGAACATTAACATCATACAACCCCGCCATTAATTTTTGCGTTAACCAAATATTCTCATCCTCATAGCGGATTTCAACACCACCCTCGCCGCTTGCGGCAACGAAGGTTAAATACTCGGCGGCACTGCTACGAATGGTTATTTCATTTTTCTTTTTTCCATCCTTCTTGCTTGCCATTTAGGATTCCTCCCGTTCGTCGAGTTTAATTTCCATAATATCGGAAACATCGCATTTTAACGTTTTGCAGATTTTAATCAGGATCGGTAAGTACTCCGGCATTATGCGCTGCTTCAGCAAGAAGCTGATTCCACTGTTTGACGTTTCCACGAACAACTAATCGTTTATTATTTTCATCAAGCTGATTAAAGGCATCTTGAACTTCCTGGCGACGTGTCCCTTCGTGAAAATTATCTTGATTTCGTTATATCATACCGCATGTGTTGTTTTCCCTTTTATCATAGGCATTATCTATATATTTCCTTAACAATTTCCTAGGAAAATTGTGGTATTTATTTACTCAGGCACTGTCATGTTCATGCTATAACGAAGCTTTCATATCATCTACATCGATATAGTCGGCAATGTACTCCTTACGTAGAATTTCCGGAGGGGTATATTCATTAAATTTACCCTGCATAAGAGGCCTTCGTGAAATGCCTTTTATTGGTTCAACATAAATGTTTTGCCTATCATTATCTACTTCAACGACCTGCCATGTTAGACCTGCCAGAGCGAAGCGAAAACCGACGGGGAAAGCAGCGCTAACTGATCCGATTTCCTGTGATTTATATCTTACAGAATACTCAATGGAAGATGCAAACACGGCATAGAAATCAAAGTGATTTGTAAGTTTTTCGCCCTCCAGCCCGATCAATATATCGCCGTTCTCCATTCGCTCCAATTGATGCTTTTCGAGCATATAGCGCAGGTTATATCTCAATTACCATAAGATAGCTTAAGCAATGGATAAGTAGAATTCCGCCTAAAAGTATACCTTATACTATCCGTACTAAACATATAGTCACGATAGATCCCATCTTCCCATTCAGAATTTTGTTGAGTTACAACAGTACTTCCGCTACTATTTTGAAGCTCGACCTTGATTAGTTTAGCCTTTCCATTGCCTACTTCTGGAGGCCAAATAACCCACTTATCATCTCGATAAATAAAGAAATCTTGTTTTTCAACTGCCTGAAATGAAGAACCAAATGGGTCGGTGCCTTCCCATTCATCTCCATAATAAGAAAGGGTAAAATACTGCCTTTTACTTCCATAATCAGGAGACCAAGGATCATAATAAAAAGTTTGTCCAGCTGAGACAGTAGTTAGTGCGAGTGCTACCTACTATTAACAGTAGGAAAGACAGTATTAACATCAATGATACCCGCTTAACATTTTTCATACAGGGAACCTAAGTAAGCCTGTCCTTATCTAAGTATAGTAAAAAAATTTAAACGTGCAATACATCATAGGGGCATTCTGTGGGGTTACTATTCTCGCCACAGTATTTGACTGAGCATTTCATCCCTCTTTTTTATGGTTCGACTTTATATTCTGATGTTCCTTATTGCAAATAACGTCAGGATGTTCTTCTTTGTAAAAGCTATCCGAGAGAAAAAAGCCGAGACCAATACCGCTAATAATTAAGATGATCTTCCAGTTCGAGTAAAATAGAATATTATACACGTATCCAATAGGGCTCCATGAATTACCCAGAGGGGAATAAAAAAATAAAAGGATATTCAATGTTATAAACCCTAAGGGTATGGCTACGCACATCAACTGAATCCAGTTTGCTTTCCAGGTGCCCTGCGACTTGATTTTTTTTATTAAAGTCGGCAACGATAAATAGACACCTACAAGAACCGAAAACGATATTAAGAGGGTTATTTCTTCTAACATTACCATGCTGGTCTCTAATTTAACAATAAATTTATTAAGTAAATATAGAAAGAAGATATAAAGTAAAGTATATGAAGTGCTGAGTAATATTCTTATAAGCACAAAAATCCCTCCTTAAGATAGAGCAGGAAGAATAGACCGAAGCAAAGTACTTTGCTCCGGTCCAGCAGACTGTAAAACTAACACCTAACTTAACGGTGAGTTGAGAATTCTAATATACCATGTGTTATCAGGGTCGCCTCTCATAATTCGAACAAACGAAGCACCATTAAGTGATAGCAAATAATACCCATCACTTATGAGCCTTAATATCTTTGGAAAATGGTTTCAAAATCTTAACGTTTGTAATTACCCATTCTCCTTTGTTTATTGTTAGAATTATCGAAAGATAGCCGTAGAAAATGTCGGCAATATCGCCATTTGGATGGTACTTTATGGATTCGATCCTTATTATATATGCGTTTGCTGCGTTACGAGTAACCAAAACATCAAAAGAATCTATACCGTAGATATCTAGACGATTTTTAAAATTGGCTATTTTAATCTCATCCTCTGTTTTTATTTCTACATTAGAATTGTTTCCAAGTAGCATATTTTCAACAGCTACTTTAACTATAGTGCTAGGTGGGGTAGCCATAGTATCGAATATCTTGATTGCAAATAAAACCAATAAAAAAGCAACGCCTAAAATTAATTTCCTATTGGATTGAATACCGAACACTCCCTTTTTTACTAGTAGTGCGTGTTCGAAAAGTCCATCGTAGCAGGCGCAAGAAGTTCAAGGCCGCGAAGACTTTGAGACGCGGAGCGTACTGGAGCGTACGTGAGCAGTCTCAAAGTCTAAGAAACGCAGAAATTCGCCGCTCACCTGCGGTGGACTTTTCGAACAACCTCTAGTAATTAACGGTCCCCAGCGCTTTCCAGTTAGTACTATAGTAGCTGGCCTCATATCCTGTCGCATGGATGGGAGTCGACAGGTTAGGTTCTTTGCTGTACCAATATTGTGTTACATCTAAAATTTCCTGGTTGTCGTCAAAATAATGCATCCATTGCCATTCAATTGGCTTGTAACCATTGTTAGGTGTAAAATAAGTAGTTTTTATATTTTTCACCTGACCATTAGAGTAATAACTGATTTCCTCTTGATCCCAGTAAACTTCATCTTGTTTAGTCTCAAAGTAAGTTTTCCAAGCACCACTATGGTATGCTTGACCATACTTATAAACTTCTCTCTGCTTAGACGTACCATCACCTTTCCCCTTGTACCCATCTATAATATCATCAAACACCACAGATAAAAACAGATTTAAAACTGGGTTTGAAGTAAAGGTGCCCGATAAGAATTCAAGTCCTTTAGTATAGCTTACTTTTTCAAGGGTTTCCTTATATCCAGTCTCTGTATCGAATAGACCCGTGTTACTGAGGGCTTTGTAGCTAACAACAACCCGCAAATCCCCTTCTAATGCGTAACCCAAAAGAGAAATATCGCTGTTTAAATTGGAGTCCATGGCTACTACAGTAGTACCTAATTGCTGTTGCTCAGAAATTACGTTTTTAACGTTGTTTGCCTCAGGTGTATTTTTATATGTTGCTCGATAGTATTTTATTTCCGTTAGAAGTTTTCCAGTGTCATCAAAATCCTTTTCAACCTTGTATAAATTATAATCAGCAATTTTACCAATAAAAGAATCATTAAATCTGATCATTTTTGATTTATCCAAACCAAACCGTTCAAAACTTCGTTCTTGTTCCTCTTTTGTCGGGATAACTTTATATGTGTATGGGCCAACTTTAGAAGCCCTGTCTTTTGCAATACCTACAGCACCCGTGCTAGCAAAAGCAAGTGAGCTAAAACAAAAAGAAATCAATAAAAGTATACTTACCAACTTTTTATTCATTTACTTAATCCTCCTCGTATAATATGTTTTGACTAGGCGTTTGCAAAACGCCGCAACCCTTGCAAATTCTATCTTTTTTCTTGCTTAGTTATATAGAACTCCTCACTTGTCTTGTGTAAAATATAGTTAACAGGCAATATCTACATTCAACAAGAAAGGAGATCTATTCTGTGAAATTTAAACAATTATCCCTATCTGATATTTATGACGGTTGTCTTGATTTCGTTGATAAGGATAAACCTCGGTTTCTAGCGCTTCTTGAAGAGCATATTCAACTTTCAGAGTATATTTCGCTGAGTTTCTATCAGGCTTTTTACAAGCACTTTGGTCGCAAACGAAAATTTAAGCTTGAGTCTTTTCTTTATGCACTCATCATTCAGAGAATCTTTTCTATTCCTACAGATGCGCTTCTGATTATTTTTTTGAATTTTTCCAAGGAAATCCGTGAATTCTGTGGTTTTTCTAAAGTACCTGATGCATCAAAATTTACACGATTTAAGCAAGATTTTTCTAAACATCTTCAAACACTTTTTGATAACCTTGTTGATCAAACTGAACCTATTTGTGAGCAAATTAACTCAGAACTTGCTTCATATCTCGTCTTTGATACCTCTGGCGTTGAAGCTTACGTTACTGAGAATAATCCTAAGTTTATCAATCGCTTAATCAAGCAGCTTAAGTCTCAATACAAAGGCAACTCTTCTGTTGACCCATACAAAATGGCATACGGCATTATGCCTTCCTGCGCATCATCAAATCCAAATGTCAAACAGCTTTACATCAATGGCCATTTTTGCTATGTCTATAAATTTGGTATGCTCACAAATGGCCTTGGTATAGTCAGAAATATTTCCTTTTTTGATGAAGACTTTATAAATGCACACCCTGAAATCCCAATAGAGAAAAAGTCTGATTCCCCTGATGAAGATAAATCCTTATCCGATTCTAAAGCACTTAAACCTGTTCTGCGCGACTTTTTTAAAACACATACTCATTTTAAACCCAGCACGTTTATTGGCGATGCTGCTTTTGATACAAACGATTCCTATAACTTTTTATTGAAGGATTGTCACTTTTTAAAAACAGTCATTCCTCTGAACGAACGAGGTTCTAAGAACCTCCCTGAACCCGGGTTCAACGAATCTGGACAACCTCTGTGTCCGTTAGATTCTTCTTTACCCATGAAATATGAAGGTAAAGCGCCCTTAAGGAGTGGCGTTGTTAGAGATAAATGGGTTTGCCCAAAAATGAAGTGGAAAGGTTCTAAACGCATTACTTTATGTGAACATCCTTGCTCCGACTCTCCTTCTGGTAGAATGTTTTATACCTATCCTGAAAAAGACTTAAGACTTTATCCTGGCATTATTAGAGACACCCCTGAATGGATTGATATCTACAAAAATCGTTGCGTTATTGAGCAAACCATTCAACACTTTAAATCCAATTTTGGCGTCGCCAACAGAAAAACTACAAATGCTTTAACCATTAAGGCTGACTTACTCCTTGCAGGAATTACTCAACTGCTTACCGTTATTCTTGCAGACAAACTCCATAAACACGAACTCATCAGAAGCCTTAAACCTCTTTTGGCTTAGCAAATCCTTTATACTTGCTCTTTCAACCCGCAAAATACTTGCGGTTATTTGTGCCGAATTTTTTCTGTCCAACCTCTGCTTAAAATTTTCTGTCCTCTTTATTAAACTTTCTGATTAGCTGCCTACGTTAAATTTTGAATTTCGCAATTACCTATATGTTTTGACAAACCAAATATCATCAAATTTCCAGTTAAGTTTTGTTCTTTGAAAACTTAAAACTGACTCGTTTGTATTGCCCAGCCCATTCACTTTACCCTTAATGGTGGGTGGGCCGCATGATAGTCTCGTTGGCTGCACAGCCGCCTCCCTTATAGGGGAGGGCTCTCAGGCTGTGTCAACCATGGGCCAAAGGTTCACGGTCAATTACGGGTGTCTTAAGAAACATAACATTTTGCCATATTTCTTAATGAGTATGAGTGTCTTAGAAAACGCCAGGCTAAGATTTACTTAATCCATCGGAAATCCCCCCCTTCCGCTCAGTCATGAAAATGAACAACATGCCATCTACCCCTATGATAAAAGCTTGGTGCAGTACACTTCAGGTGGACCAGCCAAGGTGTTCATTCGACCTAGTGCTAATTCCTTATAAAAGGCAAATTACCAGACCTAGAAGAAAAGGCCTTTATATATAAGATAAAAAGAAACCATTCGGGTTCCCTTAATTTTGGATTTTTTCAAAAAATGCTATAATTAACTGTGCAAGGGGGAGGGGTTGCTTGATGTTGAAAGAGAAAAGGGCCAACACTAGATTAACATTGGAAACCAACCAACTGATTTACGAGAGCCATTTTGAAACGGTATATAGATTAGCCCTATATCTGACTCGAAATCAAGAAATGGCCGAAGAAGTAACCCAAGAGGCTTTTACCATTGCCTTCGAGAAATACCATCAACTCAGAGACCCTGCCAAAATAGCGGCATGGATTAAAGCCATTACCCTAAATACGGCCCGACAGCACTTATATAAAGCAAAAAAAGTATTACCCCTCGATAAAGATCGGATTGATTACATACAAAAGGGATTTGCCAAGGACCAAGTAAATGATGCTGTCATCCAAAAAGAACGGGAAGAGAAATTGCTGGTAAGATTGCTGTTGCTGACACTAAATGGGAATATCTGGTTTACTTAAAAATTTAAAATTTTTGTCTTTTACTGTAGAAGGGGCATACTTGATGTTCTAAGGAACAACCATGTTAATAAATAACAAAGGGGGAAAGAAAACCTTGTACTGGCATGAGCAGGGTATTATCTACAGCATAGTAGGTTACTACCCCGCAGAAGAGATGATAAAAATTGCAGAAAGTTTTTCATATAGGGAACCTAAGTAAGCCTCTCTTTATCTAAGTATAGGAAAACCAAAACTATACTTAGGGGGAATGTAAAATGGTCAAAAAGTTGCTTGTAAAACTACTAGCTACCTTCATTTTTGTGGGGATGGTTACTAATCCTGCCCTGGCGGCAAAGACTCCACCACCGCCGGACGATGATTTTAGTATAGGGGTACAGTCACTTGACCTAATTTCCAGTGGTGATTGTACTATTAATGATAATGGAGACCGTACTATTTCATCGAGAGGACGTAGTTTCACTCAGTATGTGGTTGACTCTGTTGGGGTAAAACTATTTCTCCAAAAGTGGAATGGGTCGTCATGGACAGATATAGCTTCTTCCGTAACATTTACAGAGTATAACTCTGATTATGCAGATGGGTATTATAAATTCTCAGATGTCCAGCCGGGTTATTATTATCGCATAAAGGCCCAGCATAGTGCAGAAGATGGGGGCACCAAGGAGCAGACGGAATCATTTTCACCATATAAATACATTAATTAATCCAGCAGCTAGACATGGGGGTGATTTCCCGGTGTCTAGCTTTTTTATGTTTTCTTTTGGCATGTTCTAAATTATCATAGGCAGGTAGGTTGGCATCAAAAAAACGATGGTTAAGACTTCACCAAAAACAGGCGAAAATCAAAACCACCACTTTTAATAATTCAGAACCCTAAACCTCAAGTAAAACCAGTGTTTTCAATCCTTCTACCCTATTCCCACTCAATCGTCCCCGGCGGTTTGGAGGTAATATCATAGACCACCCGGTTTATCTCTTCTACTTCATTGACAATCCTGTTGGATATTCTTTCAAGCAAATCATAGGGCATACGCGCCCAGTCGGCGGTCATGGCGTCATCGCTGGTCACCGCCCGCACTACTGCGGTGTAGGAATAGGTGCGCTCATCGCCCATGACGCCCACAGAGCGCATGGAGGGTAAGTGGCTATGATTTTTGACAACTGTCTTTTTATTTTTATATAGCTAAATAGTGAAACATGGCTTTCTTCCGCGAACCCGTAGGCCGGTACCGTTACAACACCTCTAGTATTAGCTTTCTAAATTTCCTCCTTTAAATTATTGAAAAGTTATTAACTCAACTTTCGCACCAAGAAAAATATAATTTATTCAACAGCAGTGGTGCTGATGCCCGTTAAAGTATAGTACTTGATTTTAAAAAAAGCATGAAAAACACCTCAACGTTTGGTATAGTAGGTTTGTCAAGAACCACAATTACCATACAGAAGAGGTGTCTCCTATATGATAACGGATAACAGCCAAAACAAGCAACTACCAAATGAACTAAACCTTATATTTAAAGAGCTAAAAATACTAAAACATTTGAGGAAAGCTGGCATTACCAAGGCTTTCGGTTTCTCCTGTGCTTACATTTTTCAGTTGATTTTTTGTTTAATCTTTGAGCACAAGAACTGGTTTCAAACCCTTGAAAGCAAGAAATCTACCGATTTTCCAGCTAAGGACGCAGTCTATCGTTTCTTAAATCAACCTACTTTTGCTTGGCGAAGGTTTTTACTGTTTCTTAGTACATACACAATTGGGAAAGCCACAAGACTTACAAATCATAATCGCCCAAAAGTATTGATTTTAGATGATTCTTCCTATGAACGAAACCGCAGCAAGTCAGTAGAATTATTAGCTCGCTGCTTTGACCATGCTTCTCAAAAAATGCGTTTTTACAAGGGGTTTCGCATGCTTACCCTTGGCTGTTTCAGTCTGCGAAAGTTGAGTTATTAATTCACAACATAATTATCTTAACTGGCACCGTAATGAAACGGTGCCAGTTTTGCAAAACCTTTTCTTTTATATCTCAATTACCATAAGATAGCTTAAGCAATGGATAAGTATTTGCTTAGTAGCTTTTAAAAATAACTTGTAGTTATAGATTTCTCCCAAAAATCTGGAAACCATGAACCTGTAGGCATATAGTGCATTCCCGTAGCCTTAATCCTATATGACCCAGAGGGTTCATTTGATATCATAGAATTCCGCCTAAAAGTATACCTTATACTATCCGTACTAAACATATAGTCACGATAGGTCCCATCTTCCCATTCAGAATTTTGTTGAGTTACAACAGTACTTCCGCTACTATTTTGAAGCTCGACCTTGATTAGTTTAGCCTTTCCATTGCCTACTTCTGGAGGCCAAATAACCCACTTATCATCTCGATAAATAAAGAAATCTTGTTTTTCAACTGCCTGAAATGAAGAACCAAATGGGTCGGTGCCTTCCCATTCATCTCCATAATAAGAAAGGGTAAAATACTGCCTTTTACTTCCATAATCAGGAGACCAAGGATCATAATAAAAAGTTTGTCCAGCTGAGACAGTAGTTAGTGCGAGTGCTACAGTGCTACCTACTATTAACAGTAGGAAAGACAGTATTAACATCAATGATACCCGCTTAACATTTATCATTAAAATCTCCTCCTTTTTTTTATAAGAATAACTTTTCTAAATCAAGTTCTAAGTTAAGACCCTTGTCATCAAGCATTTTAACTTCCGCTTTTGCTTTAAGACTTTTCTTGTGGTTGTTCCAGTAAGTCTCGTATTGTTTTATCATCTCCTCTGTAATTCCATTTTCCCCAGAAGGAAGTTTCCCTTGTTTTTGACCATTTTTGATTACAAATTTATAAGTGTTATCAAATGCTAATAGACGGAATGCGTTATACCACTCATAGGTAGTCCAATATTCATTCAAAGTCATATTACTCGCACGCAATATTGCATCTACTGTTTCTTTGTACTGCCCATTAGAGTCTTGATACCACCCTTTTTCCCTTTCAATAAGTTCTTGAATTTGTTCCTTGGATGGTAAGATTCCGTTCTTGAGTGAATAGTCTATAATTATTTTTTCTTCAACTAACACATTAAAAACATCCGTATATTCCGAAGAACCCAAACCAGATATGTCGCGTAACCCTCTTCTAAATTCTAATTCCCCCATTGTGATAGGCCAAGCATTTACACGTGCAATTATTTCCTCTACTTTTAGGTTGTCTGCCCTTAGTGACGATATCGATTGAGATAAGTAATTTTTGTTTTCTTTCATGAAGCTACCTATCGGAGTAAAAAATTCTTTTATCGTCTGCTCTTTCTGCTTTTGTAGTGCATAAGTATTCTGTACGTGAATTCCAGACCCTACTATTATCATAAGAGCAACGGTTATCAGTATCGCAATAAATTTTCGAGTCATACTGTTTTATCCTCCTCACTTATAATAATCTAGAATTTTTCCTGTACATAAAACATTTAAAGGCTAAAATATAAATAACTACCTTACCTACTTTTAATGTAGGTAATAGTGCTCCCTGCTAATGGTCAGTTACGAGTTGTTCATTAGCAGGGATATTATTTTTTCAAACCATATGACCACCTCCTTTAATCCGCCTCAAAAGAAGCTCTCCCGAATCTTAAGCATAATCGCTAAGTTGATAAATTTTAACTTTTTGATCAAACAAAGCATCCCATATTGTACATCCTATGTAAATGCGGTAGCCTCATTTACCCTTTAATAAAGCCTATTCAACCTTATACCTGCTGCTTCTAACCACTTCGGTTTACAGTAGAACCCTAGCCCAAGTTTCGGCAGGTCATCGCAGGAATTGCCCGAAAACGGCATTTTGAGGTTCAAAAACCCTTGATTTTACTGTGTTGTTCCTCGGAATTCAAATGTAGTGTCCTAATCAGATATTGTTTCAAAAAGTTGTTTATTTTTCCATGATTTCTTGGTATCCTTATCCTATGTACATACGTGAAACGTTTACCAAAAACTGAAAAAAAGAAATATAGCAAGCATCAGCTGATTGAATCCGTTCGAACCGAGAAAGGACCCAGGCAGCGTATTGTGATGGAGCTGAACGTTGACCTTACCCAAGTCCCGATGGCCTAAGTTGGCGGCTCTTTTAGAAACCAGGTTAGCCGGGCAATTCTCCTTGTTTGAAGATGAGGCGGAACTTCCAAAGGCGGCCAATCAGGCGATGGAACACTATGATTTTCTTCAAACGAAACAAAAGGACAAAATCCGTCGACAAGATCAACGCGAACTGGTCAACATTGATATGAATGGCATTGAGATCGCATTATCCCGTTCGCTAGGGCCTGAGCTGGTTGCTCATACGATGTGGGAACATCTGGATTTGGATTCCATATTACAGGCTTGTGGTTTTACCCTTACGGAGCAAGCATTGGCTAAAGCTGTGCTTATCGCTCGATTGATTGAGGCGTCCAGTGATCTGGCTGCTTGGGAGTGGTTGCGAAACCGTACGGCGCTGTTGGAATTGCTCCCGGTGAATCTGTCGGACATTGGCAAAGACGCCGTCTACGAGATTGCCGATAAGCTTTGGATTCATAAATCATCATTGGAAAAAACGCTGCGAAGCCGTGAGCAGGGATTATTCGTGAGTGAACCGACGCTCTTTCTATACGATCTCACGAACACCTGCTTCGAAGGACGCTGCATAAACAATGAATTGGCGAAACGCGCGAAATCCAAAGAAAAGCGAAATGACTGCCCTCTGGTTACGTTGGCGCTGGTCGTGGACGAGCGCGGATTCCCTCTGTTCAGCCAAATTTACGAAGGAAATCAATCCGAACCGGAGACCCTCTCCGCCATCTTGAATCGTCTGTACGAGCCGGATTTATTCCAACATCTGAAACCTACGATTGTCATGGATCGCGGCATTGCCACCAAAGACAATTTGGCTCTGTTAAAAGAAAAGAAGTATCCTTTCATCGTGATAGAACGGCGAGCTGTTGCAGAGCGGCGTATTAAACCGCATTACCGTTCCTGAACATTACCATCTAATTTTTGAAAAACATCCGTCATAGTCGTCATACCTTTCGTGATGATGCCGGACCATTTCTATTACATCCACTATTCTTCCTCCCAGGGGTGTTAACATTTCAACAGCCCACCGGGGATGCTGCTTAATCAAGCGCCATTCTTCATCAAGACAGTCTTTCCATTCAACAAGGGATAAGTATCATTTCCTCCGAAAGAGGGTTGGAATCGTTGGGAATTAATTATGTCATACTGAGACCGTACTATTTCATCTAGAGGACGTAGTTTCACTCAGTATGTGGTTGACTCTGTTGGGGTAAAACTATTTCTCCAAAAGTGGAATGGGTCGTCATGGACAGATATAGCTTCTTCGGTAACATTTACAGAGTATAACTCTGATTATGCAGATGGGTATTATAAATTCTCAGATGTCCAGCCGGGTTATTATTATCGCATAAAGGCCCAGCATAGTGCAGAAGATGGGGGCACCAAGGAGCAGACGGAATCATTTTCACCATATAAATACATTAATTAATCCAGCAGCTAGACATGGGGGTGATTTCCCGGTGTCTAGCTTTTTTATGTTTTCTTTTGGCATGTTCTAAATTATCATAGGCAGGTAGGTTGGCATCAAAAAAACGATGGTTAAGACTTCACCAAAAACAGGCGAAAATCAAAACCACCACTCTTAATAGTTGAAAACCCTAAACCTCAAGTAAAACCAGTGTTATCACGGCTTCTACCCTACTCCCACTCAATCGTCCCCGGGGGTTTTGAGGTAATATCATATACCACCCGGTTTATCTCTTCTACTTCATTGACAATCCTGTTGGAAATTCTTTCGAGCAAATCATAGGGCATACGTGCCCAGTCGGCGGTCATGGCGTCGTCGCTGGTCACTGCCCGCACTACTGCGGTGTAGGAATAGGTGCGCTCATCGCCCATGACGCCCACGGAGCGCATTGAAGGGAGGACAGCAAATGCCTGCCAAATGTCCCGGTAAAGATTGGCTCTTTTGATTTCATCTATCACGATGTTATCCGCATCTCTAAGGGTCGCCAATTTTTCCTCGGTGATTTCTCCTAGGATTCTAATGGCCAAACCCGGCCCCGGGAAAGGCTGACGCCAGACAATATCCGCTGGCAAGCCCAACTCTTCTCCTACCAAACGCACTTCATCTTTAAATAGACTGCGCAGCGGTTCAATTAGCGATAAATTCATCTCTTCGGGCAAGCCGCCTACATTGTGGTGACTCTTGATGGTAGCGGCAGTTTCTGTACCACTTTCCACTACGTCAGAATACAGCGTTCCCTGCACCAGGTAGTCTATCTCACCTAACTGTTCTGCTTCTTCCTCGAAAACGCGAATGAACTCTTCACCGATAATTTTTCTTTTTTGTTCGGGGTCTGTAACACCCGCCAGTTTTTTAAGAAATCTTTCTTTTGCATCAACGGCGATAAAATTCAGGTTAAACTTGCCGCCAAACGTATCCTTGACCTGCTGTGCTTCACCTTTGCGCAGCAGACCGTGATCTACAAAAATGCAGGTCAGCTGCTCACCAATGGCCTTGCTTACCAGCACCGATGATACCGCGGAATCCACGCCGCCGCTCAAAGCAGAAATCACTTTCTTATTGCCCACCAGTTCTCGAATACGCACCACTTCTTCATCGACGAAAGAAGCCATGTTCCATTCACCGGCACAACCGCACACTTCATATAAAAATGCCTCCAACATATCCTGCCCCCGGGGCGTGTGCTTCACTTCGGGGTGGAACTGAATGCCGTAGTGCCTTCTTGCTTCATTTGACATAGCGGCAATCGGCGTACTGGCAGTAACTGCAGTAATTTTAAACTGCGGTGGTGGCTGCGTAATATAATCCCCATGGCTCATCCAGCAGTCTGTCTGCATTTCGATGCCACGAAAGATTTTATCTTCTTCAGTTATCTTCAGAGTCGCTTTACCATACTCTCTCGACTTTGCTCGTTCCACTTTGCCACCCAGGTCGTGGGTCATTAACTGCATGCCATAACAGATTCCCAAAATAGGAATACCACTTTCATAAATTCGACGGTCAATACGGGGGGCCCTTTCCCCATAAACACTAGACGGTCCACCGGAAAAGATAATGCCTTTTGGCTCTTTGGCAAGAATGTCCTCCACCGGAGTTGTATAAGGCAGCATTTCGCAGTAGACATTGGCTTCTCTTACCCGACGGGCAATCAATTGATTATACTGGCCGCCGAAATCCAGTACTATTACTAACTGGTGCTTCTCGCTAAAATCCTTCACCCTGTTACCTCCCCTTACTCGTACGCCTTGGGTTTCAATACCCCTATGTACGGCAGATTGCGATACCTTTCCGCGTAATCCAGTCCATAGCCCACCACAAATCGGTCCGGGATATTAAACCCATTATAGTCAACCTTCACTCCGACTGTACGCCGCTCCGGTTTATCCAACAAAGTGCATGTCTTAACACTTTTCGGACTGCGGGATTTTAAATTCTCCAGTAAGTATTTTAGCGTCAGACCGGTATCCACAATATCCTCCACAATCAAAACATGCTTATCTTCAATATCCACCTCTAGGTCCTTAAGAATTCGAACGGCCCCAGAACTATGTATGTTTGTACCATAACTAGAAACTGCCATAAAATCCAAATTTATGGGGATAGTAATTTCCCTAACCAAATCAGATAGAAAAATAATGGCCCCCTTTAGTATGCCTACCACTATCAAATTCTCGGCGTCACCATAGTCACCACTGATTCGTTTTCCTAATTCCTTCACTTTTTCTTGAATTTCCGCTTCGGAAATAAGCTTTTCCTGTATATCATTTCCTACTGCCACTATGCATTCTCCTTTCACCGATTCCGTCAATAATTATTTTTTCCCACTGAGGCAAATTTACCCACTAGAGTTCTCTACTAAATAATGAATTCCTTCCCAATCCTATTTTTTTGGTGAATTTTGTCGCAAATTATCCCATTCACGCCGCAGCTGTTGCTCGTTTTGGCAGTCGATATCTTTAGTTTCCTTATTACCGTAACGCTTCGCACTAAATTGTTCGGCAGCTGAGGCCAATACATTCTTAAATCCAGGTCTAATGCTACCTGCCCGGCCGGCATATTCCCTAGGCGTTTCATGGCTTTTAGGTGCCAGCCCTCGACCGGCTAGCCAAACAACCATTTCTCCATATAGCCCGGTCCGCTTATATTGCCGCAGGGTTGGGCCAGAGCTGTTCCTACGTTTTCGAAGCGCATTTTGATAAATTCTAAAAATAAATAATGTTAACACAAGGATAACTACCACAATCACAGTTAAATAAATGCCATTTCCCAGGTTATAATTATTTACAGTTTCTTCAACTGGAGTTAACCCTGGCATAGCGAACCCCGGGGTAGCTTCCACGGGTAGCCACCCGCTGCCGGACACAAACACTTCCGCCCATGTATGGGCATTACGACCGTAGACAAAATATGCCTGCTGTTCCTTATCAAAAATACCTGGTGTAAAACCCAAGACCCAACGCGCAGGAATACCCACGCTACGGGCCATTATAACGAAGCTTGACGCATATTGCACGCAATAACCCTCTTTTTTTGAAAAAAGAAACTCCCCGATCAAATCTTCCTCACTAAACTTAGCCTGGGTGTTATAGCGAAAGTTTTCTGTTAGATAATTACTAATCAACATCGCCTTTTCCCAGCGGTCAGCACCATCTTTGCTTACCTTTTCTGCCAGGATCCCTATCTCGGGAGAAATTCCCTCAGGAATCTGAAGAAATTTTTCCTTTGTCATGGTAAAACTATCATCCTTCAGGTTTCCCGGCAATGACGGTACTGTGGACACTGCGCGATAAGTAAAGGGCGCTTCAATATCCTTAATCACTGACCCAGCGCTGTCAATAGCCGCTCCGGGTACCTCTAAACTATTAACTTGATAAGCTGCCGGTAAAAATTTTGCATTCGCAAAAAGTGTTATTTCCTGCTCCACTGTATCAGCTGCCAGCTGATTGGCAAATTGTGGCTGAATGGCCTCTCTAATGTCTAACGTTGATGTCCAGCTACCACCGTCAAAATAGTCAAATACCTTCCCCCGCCAGTACGCAGGTGAGCTGCTCTTCACCATAAATAATGGCTGCTCAAGCTCCTGGCGGCTGTCCGAGATAGGATTTTTTTCACTGCCATCATATTTAACCACCTGATCCAAGGCTACCGGCGGCACCACTTCATCATTCCGAGGCAGCCATAGAAGTAGTAACAAAGGTAACGATATTAAAATAGCGAAACTCAAAGCAATCAGGGCAGTATTATGTTTTCTTAAACTCTGGGCTAGCAGTAATAAAAAAACAAAAAGTACCACAACAAACCAGAGATTCACCGAAAATACTGCTTGTTCCAATAATAACACAGTAGTGCCGGTCATAACCACCGCCCAAAAATCCCCTTTATGGAACTGAGCAGCCATAAGATAAGACAAACCCCAACAGAAAGCAACCGCGAAACTAACCGTGTCAGTAATTCCCAACACCATAACACGGTAAACTAAAAAAAGCCACCCTAGCGAAGTAATACTGAGGAATATCCGCACCCTGGATGTAAGAGTGTATACTGCGAAAATATAATAACAGGTACTGAACAATGCAAATATCAACCAGGATAATCCCGTAAAAGGTTTAAAAGCGCCGGCTAAAAAAACAACCAGCGCTGCAATTAACGCGATGTGGGTAATAATTTTATTTGTGCGCATATTTACTCCCTACCTTTAACTGCGAAAACCTGCCACTGAATTTCTTGGGAATTTCACCCGCCACTATCACTTGGTCATCAGTTTGAATGGTCCCCATCACTTTAGCAAGACCCGTGTATTGATAAGGCCCTTTTGCCCGGGCTAAAATCTTTAACATCCTGTTGGGCGAGTTTGGGGCCATATTGACTAGGTGCACATCCGCGGCGGCCACTATTGCACTATAACGTAAGCCGCCCTTCCTGAAGGCCTGCCACCAGGAAGCAGCCTCATCGGCGATTTGACTGTCTTTTTCCTCATCTCCGGAAAATATCACCAGCATCTTTATTTCTGCTTGATGCCGTGGTTGGCGTATCATCAATTTTCCCGTTGCCGCAGTGGCACGCCAATGTATCCGCCGCCTGTCTGCCACACCGGTACCCTCAATTAAAATCTCATCTCCCCCAGAGTAAAACTGCCTTATGTTGACCTGTTGGATGCGGGGGTAAACCCACATGGAGTCTGCCAATATTAATTTTCTTCTCCACTTAAAAAAACCCAACGGGTCCTGCCAATGTAATTTTATCCTAGGAGCATCATAAAAGCCTCGACGGTTAACTATTAACTGTAATTCATTACTCCCAATTTGCTTGATTACCATTTTGCCGGTCTTCGCTTCGCCTTCCATGGAAAAATTATGGGGAACGAACCTCAGCAAACGTAACTGCTTGACCTTTACAGCAGTCGATGCCATTCTCACCGCTTCCAACATACCTAATGGGCAAACCTGTACCATTATACCGGCTAGGTATGCGACTAATATATCCATAGTAATAACTAATGCCACAGCCCCTACAAATGGCAACGCCTGCTGACCCATACCCAGTCTCGACAACAGTAAGCTGACTATCGCAAGCCATAGTAGGGTAACCGGCAGTTTCAGTCTCATAATTAACCTACCACCGGTACAGTTATCAAGGTAAGTGCCTCTTCCACCAAATACTTAGCCTGAACCCCGCCAAATGCCAACTCATCTTTTAAGAATAAGCGGTGGGAGAGCGCCTCTGATGCAACTGCTTTAACATCATCCGGCAGGGTATAGCTGCGCCCATGAAGCAGGGCCCAAGCCCGAGAAAGTTGGTAAACATCCAATGTGGCCCGCGGGCTGAGTCCTACCCTCAATTGATTATCGTGTCTCAATTTTTGGACCAGTTTCACCATATACTCCTTAACACTTTGTTCCACATATATTTTCGTGACCGCCTCTTGTGCCGCAATAACCTCTTTGGCATCTATCACCTGTTCTACTTCGTCCAAGGGATTACTGCCTTGCCATAAATCCAGCATATTCAGTTCCTGTGAAATATCAGGGTAACCCAGCGAAACTGTCACCATAAACCTGTCCAACAATCCTTCAGCAAGAGGAAATGTACCTGCCAGATCTAATGGGTTTTGGGTAGCAATAACGCAAAATGGCTCGTTCAATTGATAACTTTCTTCACCTACCGTCACCTGTTTTTCTTCCATGGCTTCCAGCAACCCGGACTGGGCTCGGGGATTACCGCGATTAATCTCATCCACCAGTACCAAATTAGACATAATTGGCCCGGGTACAAACTTAAATTCACCCTCCTGGGTGTAAATATCTACGCCGGTAATATCACCGGGCAAAATATCTGCATTGAATTGGATACGGGAAAACTTGCATCCTATCGACCGGGACAACGCCTTGGCGAGCATGGTTTTTCCCACACCTGGCTTGTCCTCCAACAAGACATGACCGCGAGCCACAACTGCTGCCAAGACCATTTTGGCAGCATCATTTCTGCCCACAAGCACCTTGTTTATATTTTTTAATACCGCTTCTAATTTTGTATGCAATTCGTTATCCATAGTTTTCACCTCAAATCCTCATACAATTATTCGACAATGGTATCACTAATCCTGCGCTGAATTAGAAAAAGGATAATGATGTCAGCCTTCAGAGCAAATCCTTGGTATCATTATAAGCAATACTGCTGCCGAAAAAATAAAAGAAGGCCGTGTCCCGACCTTCATACAATCCCTAATCACTTTCCGGTGGTTTAATGGTAAACTTTTTATTAAAATCCTTTAAATCTACCTCAATGCGCATGGTATCTTTGGGGTCTCTAAGACTTACGGCACTTATTTGGGCTTTAACTACTCTTTCGCTATGTCTATCAATCCAGAGGCGATAACTAAAATCCTGCCAATATTTTTCCAAGAAACCGTTGTTAACCACAGGGTTGCAGGTAATTATATGCAGCTTCTGGTGGTTATTCTTCTCAACCCCCTGGTACTGGATATTATTTACCTGAGTAAATCGGAAATTAGACATTGGGTTTATTTCCGTCATGAAAAGTTCTGGTTGAAATAACTCGCTTCCCGGAGTGACCATCCACTGTTGTGTTTTTGGATTTAATGAATAAGTAATATCGTCCACTTGGTACACTTCCACCTGCTGCCCCAGCATCGTTCCTTTGATATGAAAATTGTTCTTTTGTTTTTCCCCATTGATATCACTGAGTGCCCTCTTGTCTGTACCATCCAGTTCTAAGGATGCACTAACCTGGTAGCGGTAATTTCCCACTGCCAATGTGTTTTCCAAGGAGCTCGCCACCAACTCCTCTGGAATCACCCTTACTTCCTTAATATAGTATAAGTAACCACCCGAGACCACCGCTGCAACTAATAACACACCCCCTAGGATCAGCCAAAGTCGCTTAAGCCTAATTACCACGGCATCACATCCTTCCTCTTTCTTCCTAAATAAGTACGGTTGTGATTGTGTAATTATGAAGGTAATAAATACCAGCTGAAGTCCCAAATGGGAAAGAGGTAAAAGCAATAACTTGACAAAATGGTGCCTGACACCATTTTGTCAAGTTATTAGGCACGGCGCGGCAAACTTAGAATTCACTGTTATTTCCATTTAGGTGATACTTCTGTATCTTTCGATAAATTGTTGCCCGAGAAATACCCAATGCATCGGCCGCCTGCTGCTTACCTTCTTCCGTCCAACCGTATTCTTCTAAAGCACGTACAATGGCTTCCCGTTCCAATTCAGCCAAGGTCGGTACTTTGTTTTCCCCATGGGCACTCTTCTTGAAAACTTCTCGTTTGTTGGTATCTTCCCGCATCCGCGGCGGTAAACTCTCAGGAGTAATATGAGTTCCCTCCTCCAGGTTTATCGCGTATTCTATGGCATTTATCAGTTCTCGAACATTCCCCGGCCAAGGATACTTAAGACAAATCTCCTGCGCTGAATGGGTCAATCCTCTTATCTTCTTATCCATTAATTTACTGTATCGACGAGAAAAATAGTCTAAGAGCAGCAGGATGTCATCCTTTCTCTCTCGCAGCGGCGGTATTTCCAACGGTATGACATTAAGTCGATAATACAAATCCTCCCGGAACTGCCCCTTCTCCACCATGCTGCGTAAATCACTGTTAGTAGCAGCGATAATACGAATGTCCACGGGAATAACTTTTGTTCCGCCTACCCGTTCAATCTGTTTTTCCTGTAGTACCCGCAGCAACTTTGCTTGAAGGTAAAGAGACATATTGCCTATTTCATCTAAAAACAGAGTGCCGCCGCTAGCCAGCTCAATTTTCCCAGGCTTTCCGCCACGCCTTGCTCCGGTGAAGGCACCTTCATCATAACCAAAAAGTTCACTTTCTAGCAGCGGTTCCGGAATAGCGCCGCAGTTGATGGCAATAAATGGTTTATGACTGTGTGGACTGGCAGTATGAATTGCCCGGGCAAACACTTCTTTCCCCGTACCACTTTCCCCAACTATCAGCACCGTAGAATTGCTGCCGGCAATTTTCTTTGCTTTTTCCTTGACCTGTTGGATGGACTTACCCTGCCCGATTATACTATTGAAACCGATGCTGTTTTGCCGGTTTACGATTTGGTATGCAAGTTGTTGAGTTTCGCTAAAATCTCTAAAAGATGCCACCACACCTACTATCCGCTTATCCTCTGCCTTAATCGGCCTAGCGGTGCTAACAAAATGCAGCTGCTTATTTTGGAAGTTAAAATATATTTCCCTGGAAGAAAAGCCCTTACCCCCATGCATAACATCCAATAATGGCACGGACGGAATGAGATGCTGCAAATTCTTGCCAATAACTTCTTTCTTTTTGATACCAAACATTTTTTCTGCTGATTTGTTGAAGTGGGTAATTACCCCCTCCTGGTCCAACGCTAAAACACCCTCGTGCACCGAATCCACCAGGGCTTGCAGTTGGTTAGCCATAACAATTTTTTCAGCTACCATTTCCCGTTCCGCTACTTTACTGCCAATCAGGTCAGCCATCCGACCGATGAATTCCAAATGATTATTGGGCGCGGAACAAAGTGTTCGCTTCTGTTCCTCATCAAAAGCGATCAGGCTCATGGCGCCGATGACCTCAGCATTATTTACCTTGATAGGGTACACGATAGAGGCCATATAATAACAGTCCCCTTCAAGCGGACAGGAATTACAGATACTATGATGCCCGGCGTCCTTGATAAATACCGGTTTACTGGTTTTAATTACATGTTTATTAATAAGCCCCCTGCGCAGACGAGACCCTACATCGTTTCTAATTTTCCCAGTCCCCGCTACCCTTACCAAGTCTAGGTCCACAATTTCCACATCTACCTTCAAGACCGTGGCAATGGCTTCAGCCACCTTTTGTCCGTTTTCTTTAACCTGCTGTAACCTAGACATCGAACTAGCTGCTCCCCCTTTTGTAACATACTATTAACGTGAACACTAATAAGTCACCTTTTTATTCACCACAAAATGCTATTATCCTGCAGTATTTTTTGGGGATTAAAAAAAATATGGGGAAGGAGTACTCCTTCCCCATTATCCAGCTACAACTTTTCTAACTGCAGTTTTTTCGATTGCTCTGGCAGCATGCTCAAATCCGAGCGCCAGGGCTTTTTTATTCAGTTCTTCAGTCCCTTTGGGAACCCGGGCCAATACCGCCTCAGTTACCGCTTCCCTGGTTACTACACCTGTAATACCTACGACAGCGCCTAAAGCGATAATATTAGCAACTAGGGTTTTACCCATCTCTTCCTTTGCTAATTTGGTGATAGGCAGAGAATAAACCTTTGCCCCGGTTTCCGGGATACGCTCCACAAAAGTGCTATCTATTATTAATAATCCCTCTTTTCTCAAAGTTGATATATATTTATCGCATGCTTCCTGGGTCATAGCCAGCATAACTCCCGGCTCAGTAACTTTAGGGTAATCAATATCACCCTGGCAAATAATTACCTCAGCCTTACTGGCACCACCTCGTGCTTCGGGACCATAGCTTTGGGTCTGGACAGTATTCAAACCATCCTTAATTGCTGCCTCAGCTAAAATAATCCCTCCTAGAATTAAACCTTGACCCCCAGAACCGCTTAATCTTATTTCTTGAGCATTTTGCATGATATAACCTCCCCCAGTTATACATTAACAAGATTCTATTTTCTCCAATTTAAGCTTTTGCCTGAGCTCGCCGGATAACTTGCTCATAAGTTTCGGTGTATTCCGGCGCTGGTGTATCATGCAATACACCGATGGTAAACTTACCCTGCATTTGCTCCTCGGTTAACCTGGCAGCCGCACTTACTTTAACGGCCTGCTGCTTCTGCAGTTTAATCATCTCCGCCGGGTCGCCCGGCTTATTTTTTCTACCATAAGATGTTGGACATTGACTGATTGCCTCGACTACGGAAAAGCCCTTGTTTCTAGCTCCTTTAGCAATCAATTGCGTGAGCAGTTTAGCATGATAAGCCGTACCCCGGCCAACAAAAGTAGCTCCGGATGCAATGGCTAGTTGAGACAAATCAAAAGACCGCTCAATAGTACCATATGGTGCAGTGGTTGCCTTTTTAGCTTGCGGTGTCATGGGCGAATATTGCCCACCGGTCATACCATAGATGTTATTGTTAAAGACAATTGCCGTTAAGTCAATATTTCTCCTAGCGGCATGTATGAAATGGTTGCCGCCGATAGCGGTGCAATCGCCGTCCCCCATCACCACAAATACCTTCAACTCGGGTCTGGCCATCTTAATTCCCGTTGAAAAAGCAAGTGCACGCCCATGGGTCGTATGCAGAGTATTAAAATCCAAATATCCCGAAGCCCGTGATGAGCAGCCGATACCGGAAACCACTACGGTCTTATTCTGATCGTAACCCAATTCCTTAATCGCCCGGGTCATAGCACCTAATATGATACCGTGTCCACAACCGGGACACCAGATATGAGGCAGTTTTTCTAAACGATAGTATTCCTCAATTTGGGAAAACATCTTATAACACCTCCTGCACTTTAGCTACTATCTCTGCGGGTGTAATCAGTTCTCCATCATAACGGTTCAAAGGAATTACCGGTACTTTGCCGGCGGCTACCCTTTCAACTTCGCCCACCAACTGGCCCATGTTCATCTCAGGGACAACCAATGCTTTCACTCCGCCCAAGCGCTGTTTTAACCGTTCTACAGGAAAAGGCCAAATGGTAATGGGTCTGAATAAACCAGCCTTAATTCCCTTTTTCCTTAATTCCTTCACCGCTTTTTTAGCGGACCGGCCGACACTGCCGTAAGCAAATATTACTATTTCTGCGTCTTCCATCTCTGTTTCATCCACCATTATAATCTCGTCAGCATTATCAGCAAGTTTATTATGCAATCGATCCAAAAATTTCTTAATTCGTTCAGGGTTGTTACTGGGGAAACCGGTTTCATCGTGGACCAAGCCGGTAACATGATAACGGTAGCCATCCCCGAAGTTAGCCATGGGCGGCACGCCAGTTTCATCATCTTTATAAGCATAATAGCTTTCAGGGCCTACATCGGGTTTTTTGCGTTCAACAACTTCTATCTCTTCTGCCCGCGGCAGCTGCACCCGCTCCCGCATATGGCCAATCACCTCATCCATTAACAGGATTACCGGAATGCGGAATTTTTCCGATAAATTAAATGCTTTTACTGTAGCTTCAAAAGTTTCCTTTACCGATGCCGGAGCTAGAGTAATGATGGGGTGGTCACCGTGTGTACCCCAACGAGCCTGCATCACATCGCCCTGAGCCGGCGCAGTCGGTACCCCTGTGCTGGGTCCACCCCGCTGCACATTCAATACCACGCATGGCACTTCTGTCATGATGGCAAATCCTAAATTTTCCTGCTTTAAAGAAAAGCCCGGGCCGCTGGTAGCGGTGATAGATTTAAGTCCCGCCAGCGAAGCACCAATTACTGCTGCCATACCGGCGATTTCATCTTCCATTTGAATAAATTTACCACCAACCTTAGGTAATTCGGCGGCTAAGATTTCGGCTACTTCAGTAGATGGAGTGATCGGGTAGCCGGCAAAGAACTTTGCCCCAGCTGCCAATGCCCCTGCGGCACAAGCTTCATTTCCTTGCATCAATACGCCCAAGTCTTTTACCTCAGTCATTGCTGCCCACCTCCACGCTGATAGCATAATCGGGACAATGGGTTTCACAAATCCCACAGCCGATACATTTTTCCGGATAGGAAACCACTACCTTGCCCCGTTCATCAGCCTTTAACACTTGCTGGGGGCAAAGGGCTATGCAGATGCCGCATGCCTTACACCAATTTTTTTTCACCTTTATTTCAGTTGGTTCTAATGGGGATATTGTTCTTGCCATAAGATACCACCTCTAATTCTAGTAATTTTACTGTTTCTATAAATTCTTAGACCAACCTTTAAGCAGCTCTTCAGATACTCATCACCCTTGCATTTGGATACTTTAGCTTTCACTACTATCTCTAAGCAATATCTATGCCAAAGGTAACATATTCTAAAAATTTATACAATAAGCACTCTCCCTCACCTAAGGAGCAGCGGGCCCAAAGGCCGCAGCGTCAGCATTCCCGCGCGACTTATCGAAGAAATAAACTAACTAGTAGCCTACTGTGAATAACAGGGTTTTATGGCATCAATACACAATTAGCACTTTTTAAAAAAATTGTATCCCTGTATGTAAGCTCGCAAAATGAGACGAATTACTGAAAACCCTTGATTTTAATGATTTCTCATTTTGATACGAATATCATTTTGAGAGCCAATTACGTAGCTGAATTTTTTCCATGCCTTTTTCTTCCGCATAAATATACAAATTTTTCCTATAATTATAAAAAAATAAAACCCCATCCCGAAAAAGGATAGGGTTTAGAAGTAAATCTTATCTTACATCATTGGTGGCATTCCGCCGCCGGGCATTCCGCCCATAGCATTATCGTTTTCATCCGGAATGTCCGCAATTAAAGTTTCAGTCGTCAGCAGCATGGATGCGATACTTGCTGCGTGCTGCAGTGCAGAACGGGTAACCTTGGCAGGGTCAACAATTCCGGCAACAATCATATCTTCATATTGGCCGGTCATAGCGTTAAAACCAACACCCCTGTCGCCAGCCTTGACTTTTTCTACAATCACAGATCCTTCGGCACCAGCGTTAGCTGCAATTTGACGTATCGGCTCTTCCAAAGCTTTCTTAATAATGTTTACGCCGGTCATCTCGTCACCTTCAAGTACAATGCCATCCAAGGAAGGTAAGATATCAATAAAAGCTGTGCCACCGCCGGACACGATACCTTCTTCTACTGCGGCACGAGTAGCGGCTAAAGCGTCCTCAATACGCAGCTTCTTCTCTTTCATTTCAGTCTCTGTGGCGGCACCAACACCGATAACAGCTACCCCGCCCGCCAATTTCGCAAGACGCTCCTGCAGTTTCTCCTTGTCGAACTCCGAAGTAGACTCTTCATGCTGACGGCGAATTTGAGCAATACGCTTTTCAATTTCATCGCCAGAACCGCGGCCTTCCACGATGGTAGTATCTTCTTTACTGATAGTTATCTGACGAGCACGGCCCAGCATCTCTAAAGTAGTGTTTTCTAGCTTCAAGCCAAGTTCTTCGGAAATCACTTCACCACCGGTTAACACGGCGATATCCTGCAGCATTGCTTTTCTGCGATCACCGAAACCGGGAGCCTTCACGGCCACGGCAGTAAAGGTGCCTCTCAGCTTGTTAACTACCAAAGTAGGCAATGCTTCGCCGTCTACGTCTTCAGCAATAATAACCAATGCCTTACCGGATTGAACAACTTTCTCCAGTACCGGCAAGATATCGTTAACAGCAGAAATCTTCTTATCGGTAATCAAAACATACGGTTCTTCAAGCACAGCTTCCATTTTTTCAGTATCAGTTGCCATATAAGGAGATATGTAACCCCGGTCAAACTGCATACCTTCAACCACATCTAATGAAGTACCAATACTCTGGGATTCTTCAACAGTAATAACTCCGTCTTTTCCTACTTTTTCCATCGCTTCAGCAATCAAATGACCGATTTCAGCATCATTTGCGGAAATGGATGCTACTTGACCGATAGCTTCCTTGCTTTCAATAGGTTTGCTGACGGATTTCAATTCCTCGACTGCTTTTTCTACAGCTTTCTGGATACCTTTTTTCAAGACCATCGGGTTTGCACCGGCAGCCACATTCTTCAGACCTTCTCTGATAATAGCCTGCGCCAATAAAGTAGCAGTAGTAGTACCGTCACCGGCAACATCATTAGTTTTAGTAGCAACTTCTTTGACAAGCTGCGCTCCCATATTCTCTAAGGGATCCTCTAGTTCAATCTCCCGAGCAATAGTGACACCATCATTAGTGATAGTGGGAGAACCGAATTTCTTTTCTAAAACAACATTTCTACCCTTGGGACCAAGAGTAACCTTTACTGCTTCTGCAAGTGCATTTACGCCCCGCTCTAAGGCGTGACGAGCTTCCTCACGGAAAACAATCTGTTTAGCCAAATTAATTCCCTCCTTAAATTAAACCTTCTCTTTTTTATTGAACTTTTGCTAATATGTGTTCTCCAGCCAAAATTAAGTATTCCTTGCCATCCAGCTTTACCTCAGTGCCCGTATACTTGGAGTAGATTACCTTGTCGCCTTCTTTAACCTCCAAGGCTACCTTTTCACCATTTTCCAGCACACGACCGCTGCCTACTGCAACAACTTCGCCTTCCTGAGGCTTTTCCTTGGCAGTATCCGGCAAAACGATACCACTGACCGTTTTCTCCTCAGATTCTAACACCTTAATCACTACTTTGTCACCTAATGGCTTGATGTTCATTACAACAAACCCTCCTTCTATTATATGATATTTATTATTAGCACTCACCGCTAGTGAGTGCTAACATCCAACAATACTAATAATAATCAAGCTTTGGCTTCTATGCAAGTATTGTCTATGGCCATTTCACGAAACTATTGCCCGTTTACAGTCTATTTCCTCTTATTTCCTTGTTAAATCTATGCAAATCTTTATTTATCTTACATTAGCTGGGATTTTGACTAAAAAAACACTGAACGGCATTATTTATTGTTACCACCTCATGAAAAAATATTACCAATTAAGGTAAGTTTTATACAATCATCTCAAAAATTTCATCCCAAGTCCCATTTAGTGGCGCGTTGAGCAGTTCATTTGTTATATATTACTACCACATTCTCCAGTGTCACCTCGCAGAATCTCTATTCCATGTTTTAACGGCGGTAGAATCACATCCAAACATTCCTTTACCGCTTTGGGACTCCCCGGCAGATTAATAATCAATGTCTCGGCGCGGATGCCCGCAACCGCTCTAGAAAGCATAGCCCTGTCGGTAACCGCCAAACTACGCATACGCATCGCTTCCGGGATCCCCGGTACTAACCTTTCAACTATACTCATGGTTGCTTCGGGGGTTATGTCCCGAGGGCTCATACCGGTGCCCCCGGTGGTAAAAACCAAATCAAGCTTAAGTACATCAGCGCAATACTTCATTGACCTTACCAATTCAGTCTGCTCATCAGGGACAATAACGTAATGAATTACTTCCCCGCCTATCTGTCTGGCCATATCTTTAATTACCGGCGCGCTCTTATCTTCTCTTTCCCCCCGGGAACCCTTGTCACTTGCGGTAATGATGCCAACCTTAATCATCCTTCACCACCACCAATCCATCGCCTACCCTGACTTTCCCATCTTCAAGCACTTTGACAAATATCCCCTCTTTAGGCATAACACAGTCACCCGCCTGATAATAAATAGCGCAGCGGTCATGGCAGACCTTGCCTATTTGGGTCACCTCACAGAGCACTTCATCTCCTAATCTCACCTTGGTCCCCACCGGCAATTTTGCTACTTTTATGCCTTCGGTAGTGATGTTTTCCGCAAAATCCCCAGGGCCTACATCCAATCCCTTGTCCTGCATCTTTTTAATACTTTCCACAGCCAAAAGGCTTACCTGCCTATGCCAATCGCCGGCGTGGGCATCCCCCACTATGCCGTGATTAACCTGAAAAGCCGCTTCCCCTACATTTTTCTTACGTTCACCTTTCTTTTCACTGGTACACACCGCTATTATTTTCCCCACTCTTCTTCACCCTCTCGCTTAAAATGCCCGCTTTTACCGCCGCTTTTTTCCACTAACCGGACCGCCTCAATTATCATGGCTTTATCAACAGCCTTACACATATCATAAATAGTTAGTCCAGCAACCGACACCGCCGTTAGTGCTTCCATCTCCACCCCGGTTTTACCGGTGGTCCCCACCCGGGCCTCTATCTCCACCTTGGTTTCTTGTGAATTAATTTTGAAATCAACTTCGATAGAAGTGAGCATTAATGGATGACACATAGGTATAAGCTCCCCGGTTTTCTTGGCAGCCATAATCCCTGCCACCCGAGCTACCCCTAATACATCTCCTTTGGCTACTTGTCCCCGGGCAATGCGTTCTAAAGTTGCCTTCTTCATCATTACACTACCCCGCGCTACCG